>CALBBS010000260.1 GCA_937926845.1 uncultured Atopobium sp.
CGACGTGGCGGGGGAGTGCCGCTCACCGAAAGCTATTTCTGTCTCCGTGGACATTCTCCACAAAATCTTCACAACTAGAAAAGACGAGTTAGTTAAGGATTTACCTGCAACATAACGTTTGTGCAGTTGAAAAACATAAACGCGATAATATAGTCAAAACGTCTTAAAAAATCAAGTGTTTTTCTGTTGACGCGCATTAAAATCTTGACTAAATTACTAGGTTGCGACAATTGCCACCTTCCACCCTTTTGAAGGAGGACAACCTGGTGTCTACCGCTAAAAAGACTTCCCTCACCACGCCTCAGGCGCATACTGGACGCAGGACGTTCAGTAAGATTCCCGCAGCTATGGAGCTGCCAAATCTGATTTCTGTACAGAAGGAATCATTTGAGCGCTTTATGGGAGAGGGCCTTGCAGAGTCCTTCGCTGAGTTCTCGCCAATTGAGAACAGCGCAGGAACCATGCAGGTCACCTTTGGTGACCATCAGTTCGGCGACCCTGCCAATTCAATGGCTGAGTGTCGTGCAAAAGACATTTCATATCAAGCACCTCTTTTTGTTGACGTCCGTTTTGTCAACAAAGAGACTGGTGAGATGAAGGAGCAGCTTGTCTTCATGGGTGATTTCCCACTGATGACCGAGCGCGGTACCTTCATCATCAACGGTTCTGAGCGCGTTGTGGTTTCACAGCTCGTTCGTTCACCTGGCGTGTATTTCTCGTCAGAGATGGACAACGGTGTTCTGGTCCACAAGTCTCAGTTCATTCCTGCACGTGGTGCATGGCTTGAGTTTGAGGTTGATAAGCGCGGCCACCTGGTCGTCTCCATTGACCGTAAGCGTCGCCAGAGCGCTACTGTCTTCCTCCGTGCACTTGGCATTGCTGTTACCGATGACGAGATCCTCTCGCTCCTTGGTGATTCCGATGTTGTTCGCAACACACTTGAGCGTGATGTTGCAACCACACGTGAGGATGCTCTTATCGAGATTTATCGTCGTCAGCGTCCAGGCGAGCCACCAACTGTTGACTCTGCCCGTTCTCTGCTTGACGGCCTTTTCTTCAACGAGCAGCGCTATGACCTTGCTCGCGTTGGTCGTTACAAGATCAACAAAAAGCTTGAGGAAGAGATTCCTGCAGACGTTCGTGTCCTTACCAAAGAGGACATTGTCGCAGCTCTTCAGTACCTTCTTGCAGTGCATGCAGGTGATGAGTCTAAGCACCTTGATGACATTGACCACTTTGGCAACCGCCGCGTTCGTACCGTAGGTGAGCTGGTCCAGAACCAGTTCCGCATTGGTATGAGCCGCATGGAGCGTGTTGTTCGTGAGCGTATGGCATCTCAGGACGCAGACGACATCACTCCACAGTCTTTGATCAATATCCGTCCAATTGTTGCTGCAATCAAGGAGTTCTTCGGTTCTTCTCAGCTTTCGCAGTTCATGGACCAGGCAAACCCACTTGCTGGTTTGACTCACAAGCGTCGTCTTTCTGCTCTGGGACCTGGCGGTCTTGCAGGACACAAGTCCGGCTCCAGCCGTCGTACCAACGTTCCTACCGCAGTCCGCGACGTTCACAACTCACACTACTCCCGTATGTGCCCAATCGAGACTCCTGAGGGACCAAACATTGGTCTTATCGGCTCCTTGGCACTGTACGCTCACGTAAATGAGTACGGCTTTATCGAGGCTCCTTATCGTAAGGTTACAGGCGGTGTTGTCTCTGACGACATTGTCTGGATGACTGCAGATGAGGAGGAGAATCACATTATTGCTCCTGCTAACACCCCAATTGACCCTAAGTCTAAGAAGTTTGTTGAGGTTGACGCAGACGGCAAGATTGTTGATGCAGACCGCGTTATTGCACGTACCCGCGACTTCGACGGTTCCTTCGGTGCACCTGCACAGGTTCCTGTTGAGGACGTTGACTACATGGACGTTTCTCCACGTCAGCTTCTCTCCGTCGCAGCTAACCTCATTCCATTCCTTGAGCACGACGACGCAAAGCGTACCCTCATGGGTGCAAACATGCAGCGTCAGGCAGTGCCTCTGATTCAGTCCCACGCTCCATTTGTTGGAACTGGCATGGAGGGCCGCGCAGCTCAGGACTCTGGTGAGCTTATTTGCGCAGAGTTTGCCGGCGAGGTCACCGAGGTTGATGCAGCTCACGTTGTCATCTACTCCGATGAGCACGGTTCTCAGCGCTACGATCTTCCTAAGTACGAGCGCTCCAACCAGTCCACCTGCATCAACCACCGTCCAATTGTTACGGTTGGACAGCATGTCGAGAAGGGCCAGCCAATTGCAGACGGTCCATCCGTTGACCACTCTGAGTTGGCACTTGGTGCAAACCTTACCGTTGCTTACATGCCATGGGAAGGCTACAACTACGAGGACGGTATTATCGTCTCCGAGCGTGTTGTTCAGGAAGACCTTCTGACCTCTGTTAACATTTCCCGCCACGAGATTGATGCTCGTGACACCAAGCTTGGTGCTGAGGAGATTACCCGCGAGATTCCAAACCTTGGTGAGGACATGCTCGCAAACCTCGACGATGACGGTATCATCCGCATCGGCGCTGAGGTTGGCCCTGGCGATATTCTGGTTGGTAAGGTCACTCCTAAGGGTGAGACTGCTCTGACCGCAGAAGAGCGCCTGCTTCGCGCAATCTTCGGTGCTAAGGCACACGATGTTCGTGATACTTCCCTTAAGATGCCACACGGCTCCTATGGCCGCGTTGTTGACGTTGTCCGCTTCA
>CALBBS010000261.1 GCA_937926845.1 uncultured Atopobium sp.
TACAGGAGAAACTGTTGCCGGAACATCAGTGATGAGCAGCTCGCCTTCTGAGGTTGCCTTCTCAAGCGCAACGGTAGCAGTAGTTTTTCCTTCTGGAACGTTCAGCTGATCCGCCTCAAGCCAGACGTTATTCTCGCCCAAATACCATGCAACCGGACCAGAAGAAAGCGCCACAATAGCTGTGACCTTGCGCTCTGTGATGGTAATACGCAGCGTATTGGGGAACTGCCTCTCGTACGTTGCAGAGGCTACCCAAGGGTCCTTCTGAAGTTCTTGGGTAATAAGGGACTCATCCATATTGAGCAGGGTTGTTCCCTCTTCTACTGCAATGAGCTTTTGAATTTGCTCGTTAGAGACGTGCTCTGTTGGCTCTACCTGAATGTTGGTAATAGCAAAGACTGAGGAAGAACGTAGGACGAGAAAAGCAATGCCAGCGAGAAGGGCGAGGCTAAGTAAAACAATAAAGGCCGTGCGTACTGCCTTAAACGATACCTTTCTGCTGTGTTTAATACGCTCAGCACGAGCTTGAGCTGCAGTTTTTGTAGCGTTATTTGGCTTTTTGGCAGAAAACTTTTTAGCAGAAGGTTTAGCAGCAGGAGCTGTAGCCTCAACCTTTGGCTTAGGCTTAAAGGCCTTGCTCATAAAAGAAGGCTTAGTAGCGCCTGTCGTCTGAGTAGAACCAGACGATAAAGGCTCCCTTTTTGTGCCCTTACGGCGCGTTGTGTGCTTTGAAGTATCTTCTGCCATATCTTCCCTATGCCCCAAAACCCAGAAGTTTAACCTCTGGCTGAAGATCAATGTCAAACTTTTCTTGTACCGCATCGTGTGCTCTACGCATAAGTGCAATGACATCTGAGGCGGTAGCGTTACCGGTATTCACAATAAAGTTGGCATGAATATCAGAAATCTGTGCGCCGCCCTCAGTAGCTCCCTTAAGACCGCACTCTTCAATAAGTGCACCAGCAGACCTACTACCTGGATTCTTAAAAACAGAACCGCAGCAAAGCTGACCAGTTGGCTGAGTATTTCTTCTACGCTGCAAGAGTGTATCCATGCCAAGAGCAACTTTAGGACGATTAGATGCTGTCAGCGCAAACGTTGCCTCAAGAATAATCTCATCTGGTGCAAACGTAGTGTAGCGATAACCCCATTCAATCTCGGAGGCATCGTAGCGTACAAGACCCTTGCCAGGCTTAAGTACCACGCAATCACGGACGGCTTTACCAATCCAATCATGTCTGGTACCTGCGTTCATCGAAAGAGCGCCGCCAATAGTTCCGGGAATACCAGCACACATCTCAAGGCCAGAAAGACCTGCTTTCATGGACTCATTGCAAACGCGTGCCGTAAGCGCACCTGCACCTGCAGTAATGAGGTTATTCTCGCCAACTGAAATGGTAGAAAGCTCATCATCGAGCACAATAACGCAGCCGTTGTAGCCCTTATCAGAGACAAGGATGTTTGAACCTTTGCCCAGAAGCACCCAATCAACTCGATTAGCTGCAAGCACCTCAAGCACACGCACCAGCGCCGCGTGGCTGTGAACAGCAGCAAAAAGCGACGCCTTACCACCAATCCTAAAGGAGGTATGGTGGCTCAGCGGCTCATCTTGCTTAATTGTTGCATCAAGGGCCCCAGAAAGGCTTACATAGGCGTTAAACAAGCTCACGGCAGAGGTCCTAGTGGTTCTGAAGACGCTCTTTGAGTGCGCGGATAAACATTGGTCCAATCTGAGTGACGTCACCTGCGCCCTGAGTAATCAGCAGATCTCCTGGTTTAACCGTATCAAGAAGGTCTGCGATAAGATCTTTACGAGAAGGGATATAACGCACGTCAGGAACAGTATTGGCAGCTTGAACTCTTGAAGAGACGGTCTTGCCCGAGACGCCTGGAATAGGCAGCTCACCTGCTGAGAAGACATCCATGACGCGCAAAACGTCAATACCATCAAATGCGTGTGCAAACGAATCTGCCAGATCTTGCGTTCTGCTGTAGCGGTGTGGCTGGAAAACAACAACAACGCGCTTGAAGCCAAGAGGAAGAGCTGCAGACATGGTTGCTGCAATCTCGGTTGGATGGTGGCCGTAATCGTCTACGACGGTAATACCGTTGATGTCGCCTACGTGCGTAAAGCGACGGCGTGCGCCCTTAAACTGCGAAAGCGCTGCTGCGGCCTCCTCAAGATCAAAGCCAAGAGCATCAGCAACGGCAATTGCAGCGGTTGCGTTTGCAACATTGTGCTTACCAGGATTAGCTGGAAGTACCACAGAGATAG
>CALBBS010000262.1 GCA_937926845.1 uncultured Atopobium sp.
AGCGGCCTTAGATCCAGCGTCGTCCGAGTTAATCTTCCAGACCCTTTCAGAGCTCAACAAAACCAAAGGTATTACGGTTGTGGTAATTGAGCAAAAAGTGGGTCTTCTCGCTAAGTATTGCTCAAAGATTGCCGTTATGGACAAGGGCTCCATTTGTGCATACGGTAGCGGTGAGGAAGTGTTCTCGCAGGTAGATTTGCTGCAAGAGGTTGGCGTTGATGTTCCTCGTTGCGTGCGCGTCTCAAAGGGCGTCCATGAGCTCTCTCATCAGTCTGAGTATGCTCACTTGTTATCTGAGGCGGACAGAGCTGTCTGCGATGAAACTGCGCTATCAGTTCAGTCAGCCGCCAAGCAGCTTGCGTGCTGTGTAGGCGCTCTCCAGCATCGCAGCATTTTTCTTACAGAGGGCTCTCAACCATTAGCTACTAATGACGTTGAGTTAGCAGGGGAGACGTATCTTCCAAAAATAGATGGCCCTGTGATTGCTGAATCGAGCGGACCCTTTGGCAGAATTGGTGTTCTTCAAGACACTGACCAGCCAAGCACTCAGTCTGTTCTTGATGTTATTGATGCCACTTTCAAATATCAGGATAGTACTGATGGCGTTGAGCGCGTCTCCCTCAGCTTGTACCCTGGCGAGCTTGTGGCACTTGTCGGCCAAAACGGTGCAGGTAAAACAACTCTAACTAAGTTGGTAAATGGCCTGTTGCGTCCTCGATCTGGAGACATTCACCTTAAGGGAGCATCGTGTAAGGATTGGAAGACGTCGCAGATTGCTCAACACGTCTCTACGCTGTTCCAAAATCCCGATTACCAGATTTGCAAAGAGAGCGTCCTTGAGGAGATAGCGTTTGGTCTTGAGCTCAAGGGTGCGTCTGCAGAGGATGCTCGCAAGAGAGCGCTTGAAGTAATTGATCGCATGGGACTAGATGCAGAGGCATCGCCGTTCATGCTTTCTCGCGGTCAGCGTCAGATGGTAGCGCTTGCTTCTGTGGTTGCCTGTGAGCCAGATATTCTTGTGCTTGACGAGCCAACTTCAGGTCTGGATTACAAAGAGTGTATGCAGATCATGAATATGGTCAAATCACTGTGCGAGAAGGGCTGTGCAGTTCTTATGGTTTGCCATGACATGGAGGTTGTGCTGGACTTTGCCACAAGAATTGTCGTTATGGCACATGGTAGCGTGTTAGACGATGGGGAAGTCACACAGATCTTCTCGACAGATGAGGTTTTGAAGGAAGCGTATGTTGAGGCTCCTCAGATGATTCAGCTGTCAAAGCTTGTAGGGAAGCATGTGGATCCTTCCTTTGCGGGACTTAGCAGTGCTTCAGAGGTGCTTGACGCTTTACAGCATCAGTTTGAGATTGCTCGTATTGCAGCCACGCTTAATGGTAAGGAGGCTCCTCGTGGGTAGTGTTATGGATTACACCGAAGGAACAAGCTTCCTTCATAAGGCAAATCCCGTGGCCAAGCTTGTGTTTGCGCTTGAGCTCTTTGTGGCCGCCTTTGCCGCTCAAGGAACGCTTGAGGTGCTTGCGGTACTTGCGCTTACTATTTGTGTGGGAGTTGTCTCACAGAATGCTCAGAAGACTTTTAAGCTGGTATTTGGTTTTGCTGTCTTAGGTCTTATCTTGTGCGTTGTACAGACGCTTGTTGCCCCTGCTGGTCAAACGCTCTTTTTATTCATCACGGTAGGTGGTTTGGAGCGAGGTTTTAACGTTGCCCTAAAAACAATTGCGCTGGCACTACCGTTGCTTTCTATGCTCTCGCTTATGCGCGTAGAAGACCTCATGAATGCGCTGGTAGAAGTTGCGCATGTTCCTTATCCTTATGCGTTTACCATTGCAACGGTTTTGCGCTTTGTGCCTGTCTTTGCTTCCGAGATGAACCATATTATGGAGGCTCAGATGGCTCGTGGCGTTGAGTTTGATACCAAAAATCCAATTAAGAAGTTCCAGCTCACCATGCCTTTGATTGTTCCTTTGTTGGTAAGTTCCGTTAAAAAAGCTGATGCTTCGGCACTTGCGGCTGAGCAGCGAGGTTTCTATTTAAGGAACGCTTCATCTGCATTTAAACGCTATCCTTTGGCTCCATCAGACTTTGCTTTGATGATTCTTGGTGTTGCAGTAATTGTTGTTATCCTCGTGTTCTCATAAGAACTTCTCGCGTTTTCACTGTGCTTCGCTGGTAAATGCCGTAACATTAAGGTATTAGAAGGAGGACACGTGGAAACTTTCACTGATCTTTGTCATATCAACGTTAAAGGTGGAGACGGCGGCGCAGGCTGCATGTCTTTCCGCCGAGAAGCATATGTTCCAAAAGGCGGTCCTGACGGTGGCGATGGAGGTCACGGCGGCAATGTTGTCATTGTTGCAGACGCGCAGCTTTCGTCCCTGATTGATTACCGCTACAAGCATCATTTTAAGGCTGAGCGTG
>CALBBS010000263.1 GCA_937926845.1 uncultured Atopobium sp.
TCAAGCTCATCTGGGCAGTGCTCAAGCACGTATGCAATAACGTAGCGAAGCATCTCTTCTGCAACATCCATGTCCTGTGCAAGATCACAAAAAGCCATCTCTGGCTCAATCATCCAAAACTCTGCAGCGTGACGGCGTGTGTTGGAGTTCTCTGCGCGAAACGTTGGACCAAAGGTGTACACGTCACCAAAGGCCATAGCAAAGTTCTCTGCCTGAAGCTGGCCAGAAACGGTGAGGTGAGAAGACTGACCAAAGAAATCCTTTGAGTAGTCAACATCGCCCTTCTCGGTACGTGGAACGTTGTTCAAATCAAGCGTGGTAACACGGAACATCTCGCCTGCACCCTCAGCATCAGATGCAGTGATGATTGGGGTGTTCACGTAGACAAAGCCACGGTCTTGGAAGAACTGGTGGATGGCAAAGGCAGCCACAGAACGAATGCGGAATACCGCACGGAACATGTTGGTACGAGGACGAAGATGCTGCTGCGTACGAAGGTACTCAAGAGACTGACGCTTCTTCTGCATTGGATAATCTGGGCTGGAAGGTCCCTCAATCACAATGGTCTGAGCCTGCAGCTCAATAGGCTGTGGGCGATCAGGGGTAAGCTCAAGGACGCCCTCGATAATCAGAGCAGCGCCAACGCCACAAGAAGCAACCTCCTCGTAATTGCCAAGGTTCTCACGATTCATAACAACCTGTAGGTCTTTGAAGCAGCTACCGTCATTAAGTGTGACGAAGCCAAAATTCTTCATATCCCTTACTGAACGTACCCAGCCGGCCACGGTAACTTTTTGGCCACCAAGTTGCTCTGCATCTGCGTACAATGCAGAAATCGTGATGCGCTCCACGGGCATACCCTCCTTGTAACTCACTCTGCAGGCTTCTCCTGCGCTCTGCAGGACTATCCTGCAAGACGAACAAATATTTATTTAGAATACCGCATAACCACATGGCAAACGCTCACTTTTATATATCTGGCGGTAATTACGCTAATCTCACACAGCCAAGCCGGCACGCCATAAAACGGCGCGCCCTAAAACACATATCTGCAATTCGGCTAAACTAGTGCAGTAGAACATACCTACAAGTGCCGCCGCGTTAAAAGGCCTGCTAAAGGAGAAACCATGGAAGACTACAAGCGCGAGTTTATTGAGTTTATGGTCCAGAGCAACGTACTTAAATTTGGCGATTTTACGCTCAAGAGTGGTCGCAAATCTCCTTTCTTCATGAACGCCGGCGCTTATGTCACTGGCGAGCAGCTCCACGAGCTGGGTCTTTATTACGCTCGCGCTATTCACGACAACTTTGGCCTGGATTTTGACGTAGTCTTTGGTCCTGCTTACAAGGGCATTCCCCTTTCCGTTATCACTGCAATGGGTATCAATGAGCTCTATGGCAAACAGGTTCAGTACTGCTCCAACAGAAAAGAAGCAAAAGATCACGGTGCTGATGCAGGCATGCTTTTAGGAGCAGAGCTCAAAGACGGCCAGAGAGTGGTCATGGTTGAAGACGTCACCACTTCTGGTAAGTCAATTGAAGAGACCTATCCTCTGATTACCTCTATTGCAAACATCCAGGTAGTTGGTCTTATTGTCTCGCTCAATCGCATGGAAGTTGGCAAGGGCGGAAAAGTTGCAGCTCTCCAGGAAGTCTCCGAGCGCTGGGGCATGCCAACTGCAGCCATTGTCTCCATGGATGAGGTTACCGAGGCCCTCTACAACAAAGAGGTTGACGGCAAAGTTATTATCGACGACGCCTTGAAGAGCGCCATTGATGCCTACTACCAGCAGTATGGTGTTAAATAAGGCGAGAAAAACCTCTGCGTAGAAACCTGACTTATGACTCTGACTCAACTTAAATACGTTCTTGCTATTGCTAAGGCAGGTACTATTAACGCCGCAGCTAAACAGCTCTTTATCTCGCAGCCTACCCTGAGTAGCGCAGTTAAAGAGCTTGAAGCCGAGCTGGGAATCTCTCTTTTTAACAGGACCAGCAAGGGCGTTGAACCTACCGCAGATGGCGAGGAGTTTTTGAGTTACGCCAGGCAAGTTGTTATGCAGACTGACCTCATTGAGGAGCGCTATCTGGGCACTGCTCCTTCTAAACAGCGCTTCTGCGTTTCTTGCCAGCACTATTCCTTTGCAGTTGAGGCCTTTGTCAACCTGATTAAAGAGCACGGCGGCTCAAAGTACGACTTCCGTATCAGAGAGACGCAAACGTACGAGATTATTGAAGACGTCTCCAAGCTAAGAAGTGAGGTAGGCGTTCTCTACCTCAACTCATTCAATGAACGCGTCATTAGAAAAACATTGCAGGACCAGGGCTTGGTTTTCTCGCCATTGTTTAAGTGCAAACCAAGCGTCTTTGTGGGAAAAGATAACCCGCTGGCA
>CALBBS010000264.1 GCA_937926845.1 uncultured Atopobium sp.
TGGAAAAGTCGGCTGTGGTGATTGCATCCGTTGCAACCAAAAGCAGTGATTCTAGTGCGCCTTTAAGCGACTCGGAATCTAAATAGGTAAGCTCTTCTGCCATAAGTTATTCCGCCTCTTTCTGTGCTTCATCGGGCGTTTGAGTTAACGATACGAGCGTCTGCTGGACGTCTTGGAGCGCATTTTGAGACAAGTTAAATCCATCAAGAGTTGGCTCATCACTAGATAGTTCTTCTAGTTCCAAAAGAACTGACTCATCAAGCTGGTATGAATCTGCGCCCTCTATGTGTTCAATCTCAATCTCGCCAAAGATGACATCCTGCTGAACACGAACAAGACCGCGCTTAAAGAGCTCAAGCACTGCCAAGAAGTTTGCAACCACAATTTCTGGCGTATCTTGACCGTCTAAGAGCTCAGAGAACGTCACCTTGCCCTTAGAGCGCGTGAGTCGGTCCACAGAAGCTACCGTCAGGGCCACTGGGAGCCTTTTTGGTGCCACATGTTCTGCTTCAAGCAAGAATGTCTCACGTTTTGAGTCAATGTCCGCACAGATGACAGCAAGGCTTCTGAGGGTAATGCCCTCAAGATAGTCTGGCATGAGGTTCAAGAAATCAGGATCTGGGCCCACTGAGCGTGGGAACATGTACGACTCTGCCTCCATGCGGCTACCCAGCGCAGCACCCGCATTTCTAAACTGCTTATAGGCAATAAGGCGAGCAATAAGAACTTCTCGAGCCTCATCAGGAGAAAGCCCGTCAAGCTCGTCATCATACTCATCCTCATCGTATGAATTTTTGAGCGAAACATCTTGAGGTACCAAGGCATGAGCCTTCATGTCCAAAAGCGTTGACGCAACAAGGACAAAGTCACTGGCAACATCTAGGTCAAGCTCTTCCATGGCGTCAACTTCTGCCAAGTACTGATCAGCAACCTCAGAGATAGAAATAGAGCCAATGGCAACTTTTTGCCTACTTACTAGCTGAAGCAGCAGGTCAAAAGGGCCAGAATATGTTGCAGTGTTTACTTTGTACGACATTAGATGATTCTCGCAAGCAGGCTCAAAATGACGTTAGAAATGCCCCCAATAATGGACGAGAAAAAGCCAGGCGCAAAGAACATGAGTCCCACTACAGCAATCATACAGTAAGGCTCAATGGCGTAGAACTTTTGACGGTTTTTCTCGCCAAGAAAATATAACAGCAGCTTAGAGCCGTCCAAAGGTGGAATTGGCAGCATGTTAAAGACTGCCAGGCTTACGTTAATCTGAATGTAGAAGATTACCAGCGAAGAAACGTAGTACATTACCAGCGGATTATATGCTGCACCAAATACAACAGCTAGCTCGTTGAGCAAACGCAACAGGAGTGCGCCGAGAAACGCCTGCAAAATGTTAGAAGCTGGACCTGCTAGCGCTACAAGAATCTCGTCACGACGACGATCTTTGAGGTAGTTTGGGTTATAGGGAACAGGCTTTGCATAACCAAAGCTAGGGCCACCCATCAACACCAACATAAGCGGTAGAAGAACCGTACCAAATAGGTCAATGTGTGCGAGCGGATTGAGCGTCAATCGACCAGACATTTTTGCTGTAGGGTCTCCGCACTTATAGGCCACATAACCATGAGACACCTCATGAATCACAATGGCAAAGATTACCAGTGCAAATTCAGCAAGCGTTGTCAAAAGCGATGGAATTGATGTTAAAGCAGTTGGCACAATAATCCTTATCTCAACATCTGCAAAAACCGTGCAGACAGGCACGTACAAACAAAGACTCTCAAGAACATGACGTTAGTTACAAGACAGTAGGTACAAGACAGTAGGTACAAGACAATTTTACCCAAGATTGGCAAAACTACCTACTCATCAATGTCTGCTTCCATTTTTTCTGAAAGCTCCAACCATTCAGCCTCAAGCGCAGGAATCTTCTTAGAAAGTGCCTGGTATTCAGCCATACACTCATCAAACTTTTGAGGATCATTATAGAGAGCCTCGTCAGCCATAAGCGTCATGAGCTCATCGTAGCGTTTGTGTGCAGGAGTCAGCGCTGCCTCAACCTCGTCCAGACGTTTCTTGGTCTCTCTAAGCGCACGACTTCTACGATTGCGCTCCTCTGCCTCAGCTCTTCTCTGCTCCTTAGTCTTCACATTGCGAGAAGATCCTGCAGCTTGGCCTGCCTCTGGACCAGCACTCTTAACCGCTCTTGCACCCGATGTTCCATACGAGGACACCGTCTTGCTCGACGTCTCTCCCTGCGCTGCTGCTTGGAGCTCTGCAAGCTTAAAGAGAAAGTAATCGTAGTCGCCGTCATAGACCGTAACCTTGTGGTCACGAACGTCTACTACCTTGTTAGCAACAGCTCTGACCAGGTGCTCATCGTGACTGATCAAGATGATAGTTCCGGGGAAGTCAACAAGCGCCTTCTCTAGAACGTCAACAGAATCAATGTCCAGGTGATTAGTAGGCTCGTCCAGGAGCAACAGAGGATCAGGAGAAACAAGCATCTTAGCAAGTGCGAGACGGGCACGCTCACCACCAGAAAGTACATTTACGCGTTTCTCAACGTCATCGCCATGGAAAAGGAAAGCGCCTAGTAATCTGCGCTCTTCTGAAGTAGTCCAGCCAGCAGCAACGGTATCAAGCTCTGCAAGTACCGTATTTGCAGGATTGAGCTCTTCAAGCTGGTGCTGTGCATAATAGGCTTCAGTGACGTTTTGACCCAGGCTAATCTGTCCAGCATCTGGCTTAAGTTTGCCAGCAATAAGCTTCATAAGAGTAGATTTACCAGCACCGTTAGGGCCAACAAGCGCTACGTGATCTCCGCGGTAGAGCTTTAGGTCAACGTTATCGTAGACAAAGTTATCCTCATAAGATTTGGCCACGCCCTCAAGAGAAATGACGGTATCTCCGGTACGAGGAGGTTCTGGGAACCTAAAATGCATGTGATGAGACTGCTCTGGAAGAACTACCAGCTCTTCACGAATCTTCTCGACCTTTGCCACGCGCTCTTGAACCTGTTTGGCCTTGGTAGGCTTATACCTAAATCGCTCAATGAAGGTTTCCATGTGAGCAATGTCGCGCTCTTGAGCTGCGCGTTTAGCACGGAGTTGCTCAAGATTTTCTTCTCGCTGGTGAAGATAGCCGGAATAGTTGCCGGTATAGGTTACGAGCATACGATTCTCAAGCGCCGCCACGTGCGTTACGCATGCATCCATAAACGAGCGGTCATGGCTTACCAGCAAAACCGTACCGTCATATGACGATAAGAACCTCTCAAGCCACTGGACAGATTCCAAGTCCAAGTGGTTAGTAGGCTCGTCCAGAAGAAGAACATCAGGACGACGCAGAAGCAGCTTTGACAAAGAGATACGCATCTGCCAGCCGCCCGAAAACTCTTTAGCTGGCTTGTCAAAATCTTCTACTGGAAATCCAAGACCTGCAAGAATCTGACGAGCTCTACTCTCTAGTTCATAGCCACCAAGACGCTCGAAGCGCTCCATAGCATGAGCATAATCTTCAAGATACTTATTGAGCGTTGCACCTTCGGGAGTTTCGGCAATTTTGATTGAAAGGTCGTTAACCTTTCTCTCCCACTGTTTAATCTCATGAGCGGATTCGATAACCTCGTTGAGGGCAGTCCTATCTCCCATGAGCTCTGTCTCTTGCTCAAGATATCCCAGGGTAGCATCTTTTGCAAAGGTAACGCTTCCCTCATCAGCAGACTCTAGGCCCATAATGATCTTTAGAAGCGTAGTCTTACCAGCACCATTAGGACCAACTAAAGCCCAACGCTCTCCTGCATTGAGCTGAAGTGTTGCATTTGAATAAAGGACTCTACCACCAAATGACTTAGAAATCTTATCCGCAAGAGCAATCAAGTGAACTCCTCATACATATCTGAACTGGATAAGTATAAGTCATTCACTTGATTTACGTGCAAAATTATGTAAATGAAACCAGGCTTATGAAGATTTATTGACGCTTCTTATGAAGGAAAAGAGCTGCGGCAGCAACAACGATAGTTGCACCAGCAACACCAATAATTAGAGGAAGCGTAAGAGCGTTGTCACCTGTATCTGGCAGTACGGACTTCTTAACCTTCTTAGCCTTTGGAGCCTCTGGCTGAGGCTGTGGCTGAGGTTCTGGTGCTGGAGTTGGCTCAGGCTGTGGCGCTGGAGCAGGTGTTGGATCTGGGTCTGGAACCGTAGGTGGAATTTTAGGATCAACAAAGGTTACTGTTGCAGATGTTTCTGTACCAGTAATCTGGCCAACGCGAACCGTGGTATCAATCTGGTAACCATCAATAGTGGTGAGCTGAGTAATAGTAGTAGAAGTGTTACCAATTAGATTAGGGATAACTACCGTACCATCAGCGCCAGTAGTAAGAGAGTAGCTACCATCAGCCTCCATGGTAAGAATACCAGTCTGAGTAAATGGAGGTGTTGGGATACGTGGTCCTGCAATGTTTGCCGCAGTAGCCTTAAGAGTTGCGCCGGCAATAGGGTTTCCATCTGTGTCAACGACTTTAACAATAATATGGCCTAAAATTGGCTGGTTCTCCAATTCAGCAACAACTACATCGCCTAGACCTGATGAAGCGTCTTGAAAAACGTAAGAAACAGAGTCGACCTGATGAACATAGCCTTCTTTATAAGTGGTTTGTTCAACTCTATAAGCGCCGTCAGGAAGAGGAAGATAAGGTCTAAAGTAACCGTCTGATCCCGTGTCACCCTCGGCCACGATAGTAGAACCACCTTGATAAATTACAACATGTACACCCTCAATTGGTTCACGTGTGTATTTATCAACAGCGAGAGCACTAATCTCATTAGAGTCTGCAAGTGCAATTGTTGGAGCGATGACTGACACAACGAGCGTCAACGCAACAAAGATAGCAAGGACAATGTTTTTATATCTCTTCAATTCAATTCCCTCAAACCGAATCATACAAGTAAATAGTTCTATCTATAGTAAGGGAATTAGACATTAAAATAAAGATAATATCCACCACTAAACACAATTATTTCAAATTTTTAACTGGCAAAACTGAGGAAATCTGTACTCACCTTATAAAAATCAAGTGAACTCCCCATACATTTTCAAATTACTAAATGCACAGGTTGTCAACTTGATAGACATAAACAAATTTTGAAGCAGATTCAATAAATCCTGTAGTCTTAGAAACGTTTGTTGCTCAGATACATTGAGACACCAGCAAGAGAGCTTAATGTACCTGTAATTCCAACAATTAAAGAAGAGACACTAGAAATGTCAGATGTGTCTGGAAGAACAGCCTTCTTTTTCTTTGGAGTCTTAGGCTTTTCCGGAGTCTGTGGTTGAGGCTCAGGAGTAGGCTCTGGAGTTGGCTCAGGCTGAGGTTCTGGTTGTGGCTCTGGAGCAGGTGGCTCTGGTCTACGATTTACAAACGTAACTGTAGTTGTCTCGTTAGAGCCAGTAATCTCACCAACCTGAGGATTAGGATCATCAATAGTGTAACCATCAAGAGTGGTTATTTGAGTAATGGTGGAGCCAACATGAGTCAAATAATCAGGAATAATTACAGTACCATCTGGTCCTGTAGTCAGGTTGTAATGAGTGTCATTCTCTTCATTAAAAATTGAAAGCTGACCTGTTTGTGTATAAGATACACCACGTGCTGGAGCAGCTTGCGTTAGAGGTCGAGGTTCATCAGTACCTGGTAACAGAGCTGGATTTGGCGGATCAAAGCTTGGAAAACTAGGTGGCATTGCAGGAGAAGGTTCACCAGGTGTGACTACCTCAGCCATAGTAGCAGTCAAAGTTGCTCCAGCAATAGGATTACCGTATTGATCAACGACCCTAACAATAATATTTCCTATTCTGCGTTTTAATCTATAAACCGCATAAACATCTGTATCAAATGTTCGCATAGTAGAATCATACTTAAAGGTAACTGCATGTGGGGAACTATAAAGCTGGCCAGTGTGATCATAATTAACAATGTCAAATAGACCTGATCCTGTGTCATACGAGTATGAATCAGGAATATTTTTTGGAATTAAGGTATAGCTACCATTTACAGGAACTCTAACTGAAGAATTAGATGGAATATCTGAGCCAACAGTATTTCCAAATTCATCTTGGACATCTACGGTAACTCCTGAAATAGATTGAAGATCAGAAGATGGACGATGTTCATAATCTAAGTTTTCTGCTTTTACGGTAATGTTAAGGTTACCTAAGATTTGCTTATCAACGATGTTAAGTGTAGTTGAGCTTCCCGTACCAGAAGCAACTCCATTAGGCGTATATGGATAGGTTGTGTTATCTACTTCGAATCCAGCTTTGAACTTTGTCTGCTGAACCTTATAAGTTCCGTCAGGAAGGCTAAACTGAACGTTACCGTTTGCGTCAGTAACTTGCTCCGCTACAACAGAGCCAGTCGCCGTATCAGTTACTGTAATTGTTACACCGTCAACAGGTTTACCATAATAGTCATCAGTAACATTTACTGTAAGCTGGTTATCCCCTGCTGCAAGCGCAGGCTTTGGAGTTCCAATTACAATTACGCAGCATAGCGCAACCAAAATTGACGCTGCTATACACTTGAACTTTTTCACTTCAAACCTTCCAAATCCATTAAGGATTACAATTGTCTAATTCAAATGATAAAAGAAAATATCATTAAAATGAATATAAACTACATTCTAAATTGCAATTTATTAAATTTTCATATCATCAACAATAAGAATTAGCTATAAACAGCTATTCCCTATCCATCCACACACAAAAAAGCGAGAAGGCTCATTTACTAAAAGACCTTCTCGTCAAATAATCGTAAATCAATTAAAAGAAGTGGGGTTACTTATCCATGGTGAGATGAATAGCAAAGCCAGCAATCTCGTCTTTGAAATAGACCAAAAACGTACTGCCATCTGGATTAAGCCTTCTAGAAGACTCATCGATTTCAAAGCCGCGACCTGAAAAGTATTTCTCAGCAGCAGGAATATTGTTAACGTGGAAGCCAATATGACCCTTTGTGCCTCGGCCATTTTGTTTCATGACCTCTACCAGGGTCCCTGCAAAAAATGAAGGTGGTTGCTCAATAGTTGGAAGTCCCATAAGAGCGGTAAACAGGTTTGCAATCTTTTCTGCCTCATCCGCATTGCTCGCGTTAATTCCAACGTGAGCAACGTACATATCAAACTGCTCAACTGGATTAATGTCACGGGAATTGTTAGTTGAATCTGTCATGGCTCTCCCCTTTCCTAGAGCTCAAGTATATAAGGGAAGTTCTAAGATGTGTGCTTGGCAATAAATTTTAGTCATTACTGTAACTAAGTACTAACAAAAAAGGCCCAGTTACCTAGACCTTTAAATTTCTATGGTGGGCGATGCTGGATTTGAACCAGCGACCCCTTCCGTGTGAAGGAAGTGCTCTACCCCTGAGCCAATCGCCCGAACGACTTGCAATAATAACAAACAATGAAGCTAATTTCTAGCTTTTGACTTTTTTGAAGGTGAATACGTAGACACAGCTTTATTCATCTGGACAAGAATAATTCCTAGGAAGATAAGCTGAAGGATCATTGGCGTAATTACCATAGGCTGAGATGAAAGCTGCGATACAAAAACCCATTCAACGGTAAAGAGAATGAGCTCAATACCAGCAACAAGACGGACAATGCCGTGGGTTTTCTCAAAGTCTTTAGCCAAGCTGATACATTTCTGAAGAATATAGCAGCAATAAACTGCCATTAAGCTGCACAGCAGAAGCACAATCATGCTTGAAGAGAAACGACCATAGCCAACTGAGAAAGCAAAGATGACAATTCCGGCAACGCCAAGCGCGCCGAGCATAGAGGAAAGCGCCATCATCAACTTAGTTCCGCGATCCATACAAACCCCCAACAAGTCATTTCACAAAGAAAAACGTACACAAGAGAAACTAGAAAAATAAAACGACGTCAATAAAATAATTTACTTGGCTTCAAGAGACTTTTTAACTTTATGAGATCCTCGAGCAACAGCGCTTGCCATTGCCAATAGCGCAAACAGCTCAATGAACTGCAATGTTACAGATGGCGTCAAAATCAACTGAGCCACAACAGTAACAGCCAGCACCACACACGATCCAAAAATCATGGGATAAGAGGCTGCAGCTCTATTAGGTACATTAGCCTCTCTAGCTGCATAACCACCAGTTAGAAGTGAAGTCATACTAGCAAGTAAAAGAAGAGCGGAATCAAGTGATGGACCAGCACCAATTACAAGAACCGCAACATTAACAAGACCTAAAAGTCCGCCAATCAAAAGTGCCAGACTAAAGAGCTTCATTTTACGAGTCTCAGGAGTCATGTATCCCCTATCTACAAGTTGTAACTGACGGATATTGTACCCGTCTTTTATATAAATTAAGTAATCGAATCATTGAACGGTAGAGTGTTTCGGTAAAAGAAATGGCGAGAAACGCAAGTGTTTCTCGCCATATGAGTATTTGGTGGGCCCAGAGGGATTTGAACCCCCAACCCAGGGATTATGAGTCCCCTGCGCTAACCGTTGCGCCATGAGCCCGTAAGAAAAAAGCGGCGACAGGTGCCGCCGCCAGAATGCGTGGTGGAGAATAGGGGGATCGAACCCCTGACCTCATGACTGCCAGTCATGCGCTCTCCCAGCTGAGCTAATTCCCCGAACGTGGTGCGGGAAATACTATAGCAAACCAAAGCTCTGTTTTTCTCGACAATTTTCTAATTGATTGTATATAAAACGAATTTGCATAAGTTTTACTGGGTACACAAGTAGTAATGATTACTCTTAAATAACACTTAATTGGAGTTTTTGATGAATATAGAATTAGTACAAGGAATTTTGATTCCTTTTGCAGGAACTTCGCTGGGCGCAGCGATGGTACTGTTTATGAAGAAGGCTCTGAATCGCACAGTAGAGCGCGCTCTTACGGGCTTTGCCGCTGGCGTCATGGTTGCCGCTTCTATCTGGAGTTTATTGATCCCAGCCATTGAATCTTCTGAAGCTATGGGACAGTTTGCTTTTGTTCCTGCAGTAGTTGGATTTTGGGTAGGCACTCTTTTCTTACTCTTGCTTGACCACGTAATTCCCCATCTTCACCTGGGCGAGACAGACGATGAGGCTGAAGGCATTAAAACAAGCTGGCAAAAATCAACGCTTATGGCGTTAGCAGTAACGCTCCACAACATTCCTGAAGGAATGGCAGTTGGTGTAGTTTTTGCTGGATGGGTCTCGGGTAACTCTAATATTACCTATGCAGGAGCCATGGCTTTAGCACTTGGCATTGCCATTCAGAACTTTCCTGAAGGCGCCATCATTTCTATGCCTCTTCATGCAGGCGGCACCTCTAAAGGCAAGTCCCTCATCTTGGGAATTTTATCTGGCGTGGTTGAGCCTATTGGAGCGGTACTTACTATTCTTGCAGCAGAGCTTGTTATTCCAGTTCTTCCCTACCTGCTGAGTTTTGCAGCAGGCGCCATGATGTATGTAGTAGTAGAAGAACTTATTCCAGAAATGAGTGAAGGCAAGCACTCAAACGTTGGAGTACTTGCCTTCGCATTAGGATTTACTGTAATGATGACCCTTGATGTAGCGCTTGGTTAATAACCAGGCGCTCTTTTTTTAAAGCTCACGCTCTGGAAGAATCTTCTCTGCCAACCAAGAAGCAACCTCATCAAGGGCAACCTCAAAGCGCTCACCGGTAGCGCGTTCTTTGACTTCTGCAATTCCGTTAGCAACGCCCTTCTTGCCCACAATAACCTGCCATGGGAAGCCAATAAGATCTGCATCTGCAAACTTAACACCAGGACGCTCTGCACGATCATCAACAACAGTCTCAAGACCAGCTGCAACACAGGCGTCAGCTACAGCACCCGCTGCATTCCAAATCTCTGGGTCTTTGTCAGAGAGGCAAAGAACAGAAACCTCATAAGGAGCCACAGAGACTGGCCACTTGATGCCCTTCTCGTCATTGTATTGCTCAACAACAGCAGCAAGCAGTCTGGAAACACCAATGCCGTAGCAGCCCATAACCAGAGGCTTGTCCTCGCCGTTTTCGTCTGTGAAGGTAGCGTTAAGAGCTGAAGAGTACTTGGTGCCAAGCTGGAAGACCTGGCCAACCTCAATACCACGAGCGGCATGCAGAGGAAGTCCACACTCAGGGCAAATATCGCCCTCCTGAGAAGTGACAAGGTCTTTCCACTCGTTAATCTCAAAGTCACGGCCAAGCTCAACGTGATCAAGGTGGTAGTCTGCCTTGTTTGCGCCACAGAGCCACCACTGACTATCCTCAAGAGAGAGATCTCCAACAACGCGAATTCCCTCAGGTAGACCAACAGGTCCAATGAAGCCCTTGATGAGGCCATACTCTTCAAGCTCTTCATCGGTCATCATGTGATAGTCACCAAAGACGTGCTCAGCCTTAACCTCATTGAGCTCATGAGTACCTGGAACAAAGCACACAACTGGCTTACCGTTTCCGTCAACAAGGGCTAGAGCCTTGCGAGTTGCTGCAGGTGAAACGTGAAGAAACTCAGCAACATCATCAATGGAGCCAATGCCAGGAGTGTGAATCTCACACATCGTGCCAGACTCACGCTCTTCTACGTTGATCTTTGCTGCAGCTGCTTCAGTATCTGCAGCATAGCCGCAATCGCAATAGACCAGACTTGCCTCGCCAGCCTCTGCCAGCGCCATAAACTCAACAGAGGTGTCTCCACCAATCTGACCAGAGTCTGCAACTACCTGCAGAGCCTTAAGACGTGTACGGTCACAAACGTTCTGGTAAGCAACCTTCTCCTGGTCATAGCATTCTTGCAGCGACTCTTGATTTGCCGAGAAGGAATATCCGTCTTTCATAATGAACTCACGGCCGCGCATAAGACCAAAACGTGGACGACGCTCGTCACGGAACTTATCCTGAATCTGATAGAGCGTTACAGGAAGCTGCTTATAGCTCTTGAGCTCGTTTCTTATAAGGTCTGTGAAGGTTTCCTCGTGAGTTGGGCCAAGAGCAAACTGGCGATCATGGCGATCATGCATACGCATAAGCTCATCACCATAGACATCCCAACGACCAGACTCTTCCCAGAGCTCAGCGGGGGTCATAATAGGAACAAGAATCTCCTGAGCACCAATACCGTCCATCTCATCGCGAATGATGGCCTCAATCTTTAAAAGAGAGCGCCATGCAAGTGGCAGATAAGAATAAAGACCCGCAGCGGTCTTTCTGATCATGCCAGCACGAAGGAGCAGGCGGTGACTTGCAAGTACAGCCTCAGCTGGGTCTTCTTTGAGTGTTGGTGCATACAAAGAAGACATGCGCATCCAGTGCTTCAAGGTAGTTTCCTTTCAATATGAAGTAATACGTATAGTTTACTTATTTTTTGCCAAAACGATTCTCAATTTCGGCGAATAGCTCATCAACAATCTTATCTTCAGGAACTTTTCTAATAGGATTGCCGTTTTCAAACAACACTGCCTGACCTTTGCCACAGGCTACACCAAGGTCAACACCCCTAGCCTCACCAGGTCCATTAACAACGCATCCCATGACTGCTACAGAAATTGGAGCACGAACGCCATCCAGGCGTTTGGTAACTTCTTCTGCAATAGGAATCATGTCAACGCCACACCTGCCGCACGTAGGACAGCTCACCAGCTCTGGCTTAATGCGACGCATGCCAAGAGCTGCAAGAAGTTCCCATGCTACGTGGACTTCTTCTACGGGATCGGCCGTCAGAGAAAGGCGCATGGTATCGCCAATACCGCTCTCAAGCAAAATGCCCACCGCAGCAGAATTCTTTACCGTTCCCTGCCTTAACGCACCGGCTTCTGTAACGCCTACATGCAGAGGAATCTGTGGAAGCTCCTTGGAAAGCGCTCGATATACCGCAAGTGTCGTGGGAACATCGTGGGCTTTTGCAGACAAGACAATGTCGTCAAAACCGCGAGAAGAAAAATGCTCTACAAAAGACTTTGACGATGCCACGAGTTTCTCGACAAGGGTCATATCTTGTCTCGTATCAAATTCTTTAGCAAGAGAGCCTGCGTTAACGCCAATTCTAATGGGAATATGAGCCTCTTTAGCTGCCTCAATGACAGCATCAACGCGCTCCATAGAGCCAATGTTTCCTGGGTTAATACGAAGGGCTGCCGCACCTCGCTTAGAAGCTTCAAGCGCCAGCTTATAGTCAAAGTGAATATCGGCAACAACAGGAAGTGGCGAGTATTTGCAAATCTCTTCAAAGCCATCCAAAGCCTTTGCATCAGGAATTGCCACACGAATAATCTCGCACCCTGCCTCGGCAAGCCCCTTGATTTGGCAGAGCGTTGCGTCTGGATCGTCTGTTTTAGTGGTGCACATAGACTGAACGGAAACGGGAGCGCCGCCTCCAACCTGGACAGATCCAACCATGACGGGATGAGTTTTTGTGCGAGCAATCTCAGACATAAAATCAGCTACCTAAAAAGTAAATGAAGAATATCGTTTCTCAGTGCAACAACAAAGACAAACAGGAAAAATGCCAGTCCAATGTAAGACAAAATGTTTTGAACCTTGATAGACAGAGGCTTTCTCATAATCACCTGAATTACCTCAATCAGAATCTTTCCACCGTCAAGAGGTGGAATAGGTAAAAGATTCATGAATCCAAGTGACATGGAAATAGCTGCTACCAGCAAAATAAGAGTCGAGAAACCCTCTGCAGCAGCTTCTGATGCCATTACAGAAATTCCTACAACAGAAGACGACTGATTGAGAACTTCCATGGTCTGCGTTGGGATGAGCAGTCTGAGCGCAAACTGACCAACCTGCGCGGCATACGATACAGCTGCAGCTGATGCGTCAATAAACGAGAAGTGATAGGTGGTCATGACAGGTGTCACGCCGATGATTTTATCGTCAGGACGCAAAACAGGTTTAATGGTAGTTTCAAGTTGAATGCCATTGCGCTCATACGTGACAGGGATATCCTTGCCTCCATTGGACATTGCGTCTTTGATGGCTGTAGTAAGGTCTTCCCAGGTATGTACCTCTACCTTGTTAAAGGTAAGAATAGTGTCTCCGGGAGTAAGGCCTGAAATAGCAGCAAGAGAGCCAGATTCAACAGAGCCCAGCTGAGCCTTGTTTTGAGCAGCCGGAATACCAACAAACATCAAAGAGCCAACCACCAACACAAAGGCCAGCGCAATGTTAACCAAGGGTCCGCCCAAAATCATGAGCAGGCGTTTGGGAACATTTACACCAACATAGGTATGAGCCTTCTCTTGAGCAAAGAAATCATCAGCGGACATCTGTGGAACACGAGGCTCCCCTGCTGCTGTAGAGCCTTCAAACTCAAAGTTGTGACCGCGATCATACTCACAGCGAAGTTCAGCATCTCTCGCAAGCGTCTGAAACGTGGTGTGCGCTAGCTCATCTGACTCTTTGACAAGCTCAATGGAGCCCCAGTCTGCAAGGGTGTACAGCAGATTGTAGGCGCGCTCATCCTCACAGTTAAGTTTTGCTGCAAGAGCACCAACCTCAAGCGAACCTGCCTCTTGAACGCTCATCAGAGCCTGAGGCAGAAGCTCATCAAGCTGGCCCTCCATGCCACAAATACGGGTATAGCCACCAAAGAGAAG
>CALBBS010000265.1 GCA_937926845.1 uncultured Atopobium sp.
TCCTGCCCTGTGGAGCCCGGACTTTCCTCATAGCACCCTTCCAATTAGCTGGACGGGCACTCCGCGGTTGTCTGGTCCACTTTGCATGGGCGATTGTATCACGTTCATAGGGCTGGAGGCTCCGAAGTCAAATAATCTTCAAGTAAATGAGATGTTACGAGGACGCGGGTTTCTCGCCACGTGCTGGGTGGCGAGAAGGGCGTGATTTGGTACGTCGTGTTCATGAAAAGCAACAGTTACCTCTTTGAATGCTGCTATGATGGATAGGCTTACATACGAAAGGACTAGCATGGGACTCTTTGATCTTTTCAAGAAATCTTCCACGACAGCCACGCCAGAGGCTCTTGTTGTTTCTGATTACACTGCTAAAACAATTTATGCGCCAGCAAGCGGAAAAGTTATTGCGCTAGAGAACGTTCCTGATCCTGTTTTTGCAGGTGGAATGCTTGGTCAGGGCCTGGGTATTTGGCCTTCTGAGGGTGTTGTGTACGCGCCAGTTTCGGGCACTATTACCGCAACTACTCCAACTGTTCACGCCTTTGGAATTACTGCCGATTCTGGCGAAGAAGTTTTGATTCACGTGGGCGTTGATACCGTTGAGATGAAGGGCGACGGCTTTACCGCCCTTGTTGAGCAGGATCAGCATGTTGAGGTTGGCCAGCCTCTGATGACGTTTGACCTGGATAAGGTTAAGAACGCGGGTCATCCTGAGGTGGTTATTCTTGCTATCACCAATTCTAGCGAGTACAGCAACGTAGAGATTTTTGCCACAGCAGACCAGTCAGTTTCTGCTGGCGAGAAGGTCTGTGTACTCGCATAACTGCGACTGTATAGCTGTTCTATGTCTGACACATCCTACAAGACAATCAAGCTGGACTTTGTTGCGGAAGGTCTCTTTGAAGACAGAAAGAGCCGCTTCATAGCCCAGCTTTGTCATGTAGAAACAGAGTCTGAAGCGCAAGAGTTTCTCGCCACGGTAAGAGCAAGCACTACAATGCTCGTCATAACGTTCCTGCATGGATCTTGGAGGACGGTACAGAGCGTGCTTCCGACGACGGAGAGCCTTCCAGAACGGCGGGAATGCCAGTGCTGGAGGTATTGCGCGGAGCAGGGCTTAAGAACGTCTGCTGCGTTGTCACACGCTACTTTGGCGGAACGCTTTTAGGTCCTGGCGGACTTGTTCGTGCGTATACGGCGGCAACTCAAGAGGCTTTGGCTGCTGCTGAGGAAGCATCTGCTGTTCAGGAAATGCTGCAAGTTGTGAGGGTGGAGTTGTCGGCTCCCTATAACCTGTATGAGCAGATTCAGCGCCTGGTCTCAGATACCGGTGGCAAGGTTATAACGGCAGAGTTTGGAGCGGACGTTTTTCTCGCCATAGACTTTAGGTGCGGAGAAGAAGCGGCGTTCACGGATGCGCTGACAGAGCTCAGCGCTGGAAAGATTACTGCTAAGGTTTCCGCGGCACGCTTTGATCTGTTCTAGCAGGTTTAATAAATTTAGCCTCGATAAACCAAAAAATACCAAATAAAAGAATGGTTAGGATTGCGTAGCCATTTTCTGGAAGCATGCCTCTAGAATCGCAATACCAGATTAAGAGGAAAAGAAATATAACAATAATCCGTAAAATTATACGTTCCTTAGAAAAATATTTCATTAAAACCTCCTAAAATAAGATAAGGTTTTTCTTATACTCCAGTATACACTAATAAGGGCGGCACAGAAAATTCTGTACCGGCCCTAGGTGCTTTTATGTGCGTGTTTAGTAGGCTGTGGTTTCACGTACCTTACTTGCGGTTACGACCACCAAGGGAATAGCCAAGATTCTCCCAGAAATCAATCTGGACATCTTCGCCCTCGTCCCAAACCTTGAGCAGGTCCTCTGGAACGTACTGACGACGAACATCAGCCTCGCCGCCGTAGAGGCGGA
>CALBBS010000266.1 GCA_937926845.1 uncultured Atopobium sp.
CGGAAGACCTCGCCAGGAACAAACGAGAAAATCTGGAATCCAAGCGCCGAAAGGCGTGCATTAATCTGTACTACACGCTCAAGCGAAAGGCCCGTGTAGCTCTTGGGATAGTAATTGTGGCAGGCGGTAAAGCGAGTGAAGTCGGCACCAGCTGCTCGCCACGCGGAGATGTCGTCCTTGGTGATGGTCGAGGCGTTAAAGACCACGTGGAACTTGCGAGAAAGCTCAACGGTCTCTGCTGCGTCAAATCCAAAGTCAAGACGCACATACGTAATGCCAAGCTCCGCAAGCTCGTCAAACTTCTGAACGCCAAGTTTGGAAAGAGTCGCAGGAGAAACGTCGGCAATAAGATTGATCTCTGCTTTTTTGCACAGCTCTAAAAGTCGACGAGCCTCAGTGCGATAATCAATCCCCTCTTCCTCGGGAATCTGTAGCGAAGTGAATGCATAGTGGCATCCGGCTGCCTGCGCTTTTGCCACAACCTCAGCATTAGCCTCGTATCCGCTGGCAAAATACAGTGAAATTCCGGTGCGCATAAATCCTCCAAGCAATTGCAAAACGCTTTCTAAAAGACGGGGTTTCTCGCCAATCGGGAAGCTGGTCAGACAGCCAGTCAAGATGCCGGTCGGTCAGCCGATCGTGAAGTCCGGCGAGAAGAAAAATCCCTCTTCCTAGGATACCTAAGAAGAGGGATAAACGTTTCTAAAACGTGTGGTTTTTACTCGCCGAAGACGTCGTTAATACGATCCTCGTCAACGCCGAAGAACCAAGTAAGTGCAAATCCTGCAGCGTAAGCAAGAAGCATTGCAAGCAGGTAGAAGACCTGGTTACCAGGCTGGACAATCAGCAGACCAAAGAGGCCGGAGACGCCCTGGGAAACGGTACCAAGGTGGAAGAGGTAAGCAACGACGGAGCCAACACCGGAGCCAAGGCATGCGGTGATGAATGGCTTACCAAGAGGCAGGGTAACTGCGTACATAAGAGGCTCGCCGATGCCGAGCATACCAACTGGGATGGACTCGGTCAGATACTTCTTGACGCGCTTGTTCTTGGTCTTGAAGAGGATTGCAAGACCAGCACCAACCTGGCCGCCGCCTGCCATCATCAGCAGAGGAAGCAGGTAGTTGATGCCCTGAGTTGGGCCCTCTGGGTTGTTAAGCATAACGTGGATTGGGGTAAGTGCCTGGTGAAGACCAACGGAAACCAGTGGCAGGAAGGTAGAACCAAGCAGGTAAGCACCAAAGACGCCAAGCTTGTCATAGAAGAACTGAAGGACAAAGAAGATTGCCTGAGTGAGCCATGCGCCTGCAGGCTGAAGAATCAGAACAGAGCCAATGACACCGATGATGACGGTGCAAAGTGGAGTCAGGAAGGTGTCAAGAACGCTTGGCATAACCTTGTGCAGATTCTTCTCCAGGAATGCGAAGAAGATTGCGCAGATGATTGCACCAATCATGCCGCCTGCTGCTGCGTTGAACAGGTCAGAGGAAGCGACGATAAATGCGCCCTCCTTGAAAGCAACAGTTGGGAGGCTGAATGGAAGGTGAACCAGACGAGTTGCAACGCCGTCAACAGTCTTGGAAGCAAGAAGAGGCATACCAGCGTTAGCAATGGAAAGTGCACCAGCCATAGCA
>CALBBS010000267.1 GCA_937926845.1 uncultured Atopobium sp.
GCCCTCGCCCGCCTTTGCAGCCAAGCCACCGGTGAGTTGGGCATCTGCTGCCTCATCAGAGAGAATCATTGCACCGTTAGAGTAACCTAACAGCCACTCTGGCTTGATAGCAAACGAGCCTACCAGCGCTTCCGATCCGGCACCGTCACCTACAAGAAATGCCGATACCACGCCAGTGACCTGGTCAAACTCAGCGCCACTCACGTAACCTAAGGTTTTGCCACTCTTGGTACGAGCTTCCATGCCGTGCCACAGAATGCAGTTGTCAAAATCCAAGTTAAGGTGCTTAATCGCCGCTTTATCAACGTTATTCTGGGGATCTTTTACGCAAAGTCCCTGTTCAATGGTCTCTAGAGACTCCAGTGTGACAAAAGCGTCATCTTGTTTAATCATGCCAGCAATATCGGGCTTTTGAACCATCACACCCACTACCTGCGAGGGTCGTCCTTGCTTGAAGGGCGCAAAAACGACGTTATGGATTCTTCCCAGCTTGGAAAAACGCTCTTTTCCCGCATGTTTGCCTTTTGTAGCAGGCTTTTTGGGGAGAAGGACTTTTGCGCCAAGGAGCTCGGTTGTTTTCACGTGAAACCTCTCTATAAAAAACGGGACGTCATAAGGCGTCCCGTTACAGTGCTTGTAAGCGAGGCTTATGCCTCCTGATAGCCCTCGCCAGCGTTCTGCTGGTCCGGGGAATCAACGTTCTCAATGCGAACTGCCTGAGCTTCAGCAGTTGTAGCAGTTGGCTCTGGAACAACAAAAGAATCGGCAACAACATCAGCAGCGTCTGCAACCGTATTTGAAGCAGAGGTCACAGCATCAGAGAGTGACTCACGAAGCTGATCCATACGCTCACGAGCAAGGTCAACCTTTGCGCGGAGCTCGTCGGTTTTTGCGTCAACAGTAGGCTTGACCTCGTCAATCTTAGTGCTCACAATCTTAGATGTGCGCTCGTAAGAATCAAGTGCAGAATCCCATGCATCATTGACAGCATCCGCAGCCAAAGCACGAGTCTCTTCACCAGAACGTGGAGCCAGGAAAAGACCAGCTACAGCGCCAGCAGCAGCACCAAATACAGCGCCTAGAAAGAAACCAGCAGACTTCTTGCTCATAAGTACCTCCTGTTAAACAACAAAACGCTGTACGTAATCATACCGCAATAGGTGCGTTTATCGAACGGGCTTTGGACGAGGAACATTAATCATATTCCAGTCATCGGGGACATCAGTGGTATCTAAAAGCAAGGAAAAGATATCAAATCGCTCAATAAACTGATAAAGCAATTC
>CALBBS010000268.1 GCA_937926845.1 uncultured Atopobium sp.
GTAAATTGCCAGACCAACGGAAGTCTCCATTGGTCGTCCCATCATAGAGCCAGAAACATCAGCCATGATGAGGAAGTTATTGTCTCCCGCAACATAGTTTGGAAGTGCCTTCCACTGTGCTTCAGCTACGTCACGACTGCTACGCTCAAGTGCTTCAATTACGTTATATGGATAAAGTGTAGCGGCGTTAATCTTAACATCGCCAGACTTAACAGCGTCCATATAACGAGAGAAACCATCGTAATCATGGCGCGCAAAGGCGCTGCCATAATTAGCCATTGCGTTAGATGGAACTGCCTTATAGTCAATCTCAGTCCACTTGTTAGCAGACATCTTGACCTCAGTTACGTCAATGTACTTACGCAGAGCGGAGAGTGTCTTGCGATACTCTCGTGGCGTGGTATTGAGCGCCTTAACAATGCGGTGTGCAAGTGCGACGGTGTGTTCGCTTGATGCGTTGATGGATGGCATCCACTTTGCAAGAAGTGAGACGTTCTCGTGCTTGTCCATATGACGCTTGTCAGATACAAGCTGCATCTTGACAAACTCAATCATGTCTGTCTCAACAGGAGTATCGAAGAGTACGAACAGGTCATCCCAGCGTCCAAACTCAACAATGTTCTTGAGGTTTGCAGATACAACAGCTGGGTTAATGATTGCAAGCTCGCGAAGCATAAACCTGCCGACAGCTCGCTCGCCAAGACCGCCACGAACGTCACGTCCGTAGAATACCATCTTAGTGGCAAGGTCGGCGTTCTCAGCATACGCAGCGTCAAACTTCTTGATGACGTCGGTTGGTCGAGTGCGTAAAGCGCCCAGAACCGCGAATAGGTTAAGGAGCTTGTCTCCTGTGGTGGAGAGTGCTCGACCACCATTCTCGGTTAGCGTTACGCTCGTCTCAATCTCAAGGTCGTCCATAAAGCTCATAGTTAATCCTTTCTAGGCGCAAACGTGTTTGATTAAAAGTCAAATGTTAGTTAAATAATTGCTGTGCGCGCCTACTATGTTTTTAAGTTTAATATAGCTGAATGTGGAAATCAAGA
>CALBBS010000269.1 GCA_937926845.1 uncultured Atopobium sp.
TTATGCTGACGACCGTACTAACCAGGCACTTCTTCAGCTTGAAAGCGCACTTGCGCTTGACGCGCCGCCACTGCGCATCGAGTGCTTTGATATCTCCACACTTCACGGCAACTTTACCGTTGCCTCGATGGTGGTCTTTACTAACGGAAAGGCTGATAAAAGCCAGTATCGACGCTTTAAGATCCGCGCTGAGCTTGATGAAGCAAACGACTTTGTCTCAATGACAGAGGTCCTGGGCAGAAGGTATAGCCCGGAACGCATGGCAGATGAGCGCTTTGGCTCACGGCCCGACTTGCTGGTGGTTGATGGCGGTAAACCTCAGCTGACCGCCGCCATCAATCAGCTTAACGAGCTGGGGCTAGATATTCCTGTCTGTGGTCTTGCCAAGTCTGACGAGGAAGTCTTTGTGCCCTGGGACGACACGCCTATTGTGCTGCCTACAGGATCTGCTTCTTTGTACCTTATTAAGCAAGTCCGTGACGAGTCTCACCGTTTTGCGATTACCTTCCATCGTGAGCTTAGAGATAAGGCAATGACCGTCTCTATTCTTGATGAAATCCCTGGTGTAGGGCCTAAACGCAAAAAAGACATCATGCGTCATTTTGGCTCTTTTAAGCGCTTAAAGGCTGCAAGTGTTGAGGATATCTCTCAGGTAAAAGGTGTTTCTGTGAACTTAGCAGAAACTATTTATGAAGAACTCAAAGCTTGGGAAGAATCTTCAACAGCTGTGCATGAGAAATTAGATGCAAGGGGAGGAACTCATGAGTAAAACAGCAGACGAGAAGATCTTGGCACTGGTAAATCCTGACTACATTAAGCGTATTCCGTTCTTTGTTCGTGGTCATGCAACAAGCAAGTCTTGCGAATATATTGCTCGGGAGTACCCAGAGCTTTACACTGCATTTGAGGATGAATCTAGTGCTCAACAAGTTGAAGAGATGACAAAGATTATCAATGAGCTCTTTGAGCAAAGGATGAAGAAACACAATCTTTAAACCCAAATCAGGCAATAGAGTTATTTGCTTTAAGAATGGCAGCTATGACGTATTAAGATGCCATTCTTATTTTTTCATTCAACGCTGAAGTATAACCATTAACCGATAGATGAACTGTTCAAACATACTCTCTCGGAATATCATTAGAGCTACCTAGTCATTACTCTTACGTCGGTTGCTACATGCAGTTCTAATGAGGTGACAGATGATGCAGCGTAGAAAAAGGTTTGTAAAAGGTCTGTCATTATTAGTAGTTCTTGTTGTTTGCGGTTTGCTGATAAATAACTGGTTTTTTAAACTGAATACTATGAGGCTACCAGAGTTAAAAAAGCAGGCAGCTCAGTATGTTGTGCAACAATATGATAATAAGAGAAATGGTCTTAAGTCTGATTTTGGATCCGCAGAAAATATTGACTTAGAGACCGCTACTATCTCTGGTCCGTTTTTGGGCGTTAGTAAAGCTGGTCCAGCAATATTGAACATAGACCTCTATTGGACAATAAGTTCTCATGGAGTTCTTATTGGAACTGTTGAGCAAGATTTAGGACTATTCGCCATTGGGTCTTATTTTGGAACTCCAAAAATGTGGATTCAAACAAGTAACGCTGAACTGCTACAAGAAATGCATAAGCAAAAGCTACCGTGCTTGGTTTGGACAGTTGCAGGAACAAATGGATGGCCTCCAAGCTACCGATCAGATGGTTATTTTGGGCGCTATAGTCCAGCTGACGGAGATTTCGAAATTATAAAAGAAGATAGTTATGTATCGGAAATTATTAGCTTCCGATTAGGGGAAGAACACCTGGACTTTATGGCAAACCCTGAGCGTGTTGTAGATTTAGTTAAGTAATTTCAAAGCGTTTTCGCTGTTCTAAAACAAGAGTTGGCCCGATTTTGGGCTGACTCTTGTTTAATCTCCACAACATATCCGTAATTTCTAAAGGCAAACGGTAGTAAAACATCGGTAAACGGTAGTTGACAATGATTACTACTTATGTAGTTAGTTAAATGTTTTATATATTTAACAAGGTAAAATAATAGTAAAGCCCGCTAACTGCGGGCCTTCTTAGCTGCTATTAAGATTTATATGCAGTAAATAATACAACAAAACACGTTTTCATATTTTGAGCAGCCAATGGGCGAGAAATTTATACCGTTGGGCGAACTGTCTTCAGAAGAAATATCTTTTCTTCATATAGTTATGTAGATGTAAGCCACACAAGTGGCATTGGTGCCACGTTGTGGCAAGGAGAGTTTTTAGAAAGAGGCAGAAATGAGCGAGTTTATTAACCGTCCACTTTCGCGTCGCGGCTTCCTTGGTGGAGCAACTGTTGCAGCTGGTCTTGGTCTTACTGCATGCGGTGGTCAACAGCAGCAGAAAACTGAGGCTCCTTCTGGAAAGGAAGGCGGCGGCACAATTACTGCTGGTACCGCTTATTCAACCCAGAACTATGATCCATCTACTACTTCATCAGCACTTGCCCTTGGTGTTAACTGGCAGGTAGTTGAGGGTCTCTATGGTCTTAATTTCCATGACTACTCTACATTCAATGAGCTTGCTACTGCTGATCCTAAGAAGGTTGACGATTACACCTTTGAGATTACCCTCCGTGACGGCGCAAAGTTCTCTGATGGTAACGAGGTAAAGGCAGATGACGTTGTTGAGTCCTTTAACCGTTCTGCTGCTAAGGGTAGCGTCTACGTCCCAATGCTTTCCCCAATTGCTTCCGTAGAGAAGAAGGATGACAAGACTGTCACCGTTAAGACTACTATTGCTAACTTCTCCCTCCTAAAGGAGCGTCTGTCCATCGTTCGCGTTGTTCCAGCAAGCAGCTCTCAGGATGAGATGAAGAAGCAGCCAGTCGGTTCTGGTCCATGGATGTACGAGTCCATCTCTGACAACACTCTTGACCTGGTTCCAAACACTAACTACAACGGCGCAACTCCTGCTAAGGACAATAAGCTCCACTATGACGTCCTTAAGGATCCAACTGCTCGTCTGACTGCACAGCAGGACGGAACCACCCTTGCTATGGAAATGGTTCCTGCAGATTCCGTTGATCAGCTCAAGGGCGCAGGCTGCACCGTTGACGCTGTCCAGGGCTTTGGTGTTCGTTTTGCAATGTTCAACCTTGGCAAGGCTCCATGGGATAACGTTAAGGTTCGTCAGGCATGCTTCTTTGCACTTGATACAGATAAGATGCTTGCAAATGCATTCTCTGGTCAGGCAGAGATTGCTACGAGCTTCCTTCCTTCTTCCTTTGCTAACTATCACAAGGCATCTACTGTCTATACTCACGATGTTGAAAAGGCTAAGAAGCTCATTGCTGAGTCTGGCATTACCCCTGGTGATGTTGTTCTCCGCACCACCGATAACGAGCAGGTTAAGTCCATGGCAACTCAGGTCAAGAACGATCTTGACGCACTTGGATTTAATGTAAGCATTGTTTCCGATACTTCTCCTGCAACCTATGCTGCAATCGACGCAGTTGACGGTTCTTGGGATATCCTGCTTGCCCCTGGCGATCCTTCCTGCTTCGGCGCAGATGTCGACCTGCTGCTCAACTGGTGGTACGGCGATAACGTCTGGATGACCAAGCGTTGCCCATGGAAGGAGTCTGCTGAGTGGACCAAGCTCCACGAGCTCATGACCAAGGCTCTTGGCCAGTCCGGTGCTGATCAGCAGTCTACTTGGAATGAGTGCTTCGACATCATCGCTGAGAACGTTCCTCTGTACCCTGTTCTCTTTGCTAAGACTTTCACCGCTTCTTGGAGCGAGAAGCCAAACAGCAACGGTGTTGCTCTCAAGGGCTTCAAGGGCATTGGAACCACCGGCCTGTACTTCATCGATGTCAACACAGTTTCTGCTAGCTAATCTGTTGTCATCACGCGCTTAGCACTACAAACGTTGGAGCCCGAGCGTTTTTCTCATAACGCTCGGGCTCTTGTGCGCAAAATTTTTCTCATGCGCAGTAGAGTCTAATCGGAATTGTTTTTATTACTGTTAGTTTTCTAAGAGAGGGGGAGATAGTGAATAACCTTTTACGTCTTATCGGACGACGTCTTATTGCGTTACCGATTATGGCTCTAGGCGTCACCTTTCTCGTATTTTTCTTGATGTCCTTCTCGAAAGTTGATCCTGCTTATAACGCCTTGGGAGAGGCAGCTTCTGAAGAGGCAATTCAGCAGTATCACATTGAGAATGGTCTTGATGATCCATGGCCTGTGAGATATGTACGTTACTTAGGCGATGTGTCCCGTGGAAACCTGGGCACCTATGGCACTTCTCACTACTCAGTTGGTGCACGAATTGCTAAGGCTTTGCCAGTAACAATGCAGTTGACCTTTATGGGTCTCTTTATTGGTGCAATAGTTTCGTTTACTTTGGGTGTTATTGCAGCTCTCTATAGAGATCAATGGCCCGATCAAATCATCCGCGTATTCTCAATTGCCGGTCTTGCAACGCCATCATTCTGGTTGGCAGTTCTTCTGATTCTGGTCTTTGCGTCTACACTTAAGCTTTTACCTGCCTCTGGAGCACTGCCAGATCCTACGGTTAATCTTGGTGGATACCTTGCTCGTATGATTATGCCGGCATTTGCGCTTGCAGTTCCAATGTCTGGTCAGATGACCCGTATTGTTCGTACTGCAATGGTCGAGGAGCTGGATAAGGACTACGTCCGCACTGCTCGTGGCGCTGGTATTCCAGAGAGAATCGTCATCGCAAGAAACGTACTTCGCAATGCTCTTATTACCCCTGTAACCACGCTTGGTCTGAAGATTGGTTACCTCATGGGTGGCGCCGTTGTTATTGAGGTTATTTTTAACCTTCCTGGCATGGGTACCGCTATTCTTGAGGGCATCCAGGGTAACGAGGCAATGCTTGTTCAGGGCGTTGTTGTTGTCGTTGCACTGTCCTTCATCATCATCAACATTGTTGTTGATATGTTGTACATCTTGATTAACCCACGCATTAGGACGGTGTAGTGCGATGGTACAAATGAGAAAAAAACAAGTCGAGAAGCTCGAAGAAGCTGCAGCAAAGGGTTCAACCTTTGGTGGCTTTAAGAAGATGAAGACAGCTTCCAAGATTGCTCTTGTCATTCTTGTCTTTGTTGTTCTTGCTTCTGTCTTTGCAAACTTTATTGCTCCACATAACCCACTTGAGATTTTTAACGCTCGTCAGGCTCCAGGCAATGGCTTCATTTTTGGTACTGATGATAAGGGCCGCGATATTCTTTCTCGCATGCTCTATGGTGGTCAGTATTCACTGGTCATTGGTTTTGGTGCTACGGGCATGGCACTGCTGTGCGGCTCAATTATTGGTGCTATTGCAGCTGTTTCCAGAAAGGCTGTTTCTGAGGTCATCATGCGTGTGCTCGACATCATCATGTCGTTCCCAGGCATCGCTCTTGCAGCAGTCTTTGTTTCTATTCTTGGTAACAGCGTTCCTTCAATCATCTTTGCCATTGGCTTTATGTACACGCCACAGATTGCGCGTATTGTTCGTGCAAATATCGTCAGTGAGTACGGCGAGGATTACGTAAGGGCAACTATTGTCTCTGGTGCACGTGCACCTTGGATTTTATGGAAGCACGTTCTTCGTAACTGCATTGCTCCAATCATGGTCTTTACCGTTACGCTGGTTGCAGACGCAATTATCTTTGAGGCATCTCTGACCTTCATTGGCGCTGGTATTGCAGAGCCAACTCCAACATGGGGTAATATCCTGGCTGATGCTCGTGCTGGCGTTCTTGCTGGTCGCTGGTGGCAGGCATTCTTCCCAGGCCTAGCTATTATGATGACCTGCCTGGCACTAAACATCCTTTCCGAGGGCCTTACCGACGCTATGGCGGCAGCACCTGGTGCACCTGTTGACACAGAAAACTCTGACTCTAGACGTGCAGATGATATTTTGGCATCTGATCCAGTTCGTGCCTATGCAGAGCAGGCAGAGTCCCTTGAGCGCAGACTCAATGCACTCAAAGAGGTTGAGCTTTCCAGAACCGATAGGCGTAAACCAGACTTTGATGTTGCACCATTGCTCAGTGTTAAAGATCTGTGCATCAGCTTTGAGTCACACGGTGACGTTAAGGTTGTTGACCATGTAAGCTTTGATGTTCGCCCTGGTCAGTGCATGGCACTGGTTGGCGAGTCTGGCTGTGGTAAGTCTATTACCACCAAGGTCATCATGGGCCTGACTGATCCAAAAGAGACTATTACTGGTCAGGTTCTCTACAAAGACCAAGACCTCCTGAAGCTCTCTAAAGAAGAGCATCGTAAGCTGCTTGGACATGAGCTTGCAATGGTCTACCAGGACGCTCTGTCTTCGCTGAACCCATCCATGCTTATCTCTTCTCAGATGAAGCAGCTTACCAGCAGGGGAGGCACTCGTTCCGCTGAGGAGCTTCTGGAGCTTGTTGGTCTGGATCCAAAGCGTACGCTTGAGTCTTATCCACATGAGCTTTCTGGTGGTCAGCGTCAGCGTGTTCTGATTGCTATGGCGCTTACTCGCGATCCTTCGCTGGTTATCTGCGACGAGCCAACAACCGCTCTGGATGTTACTGTTCAGAAGCAGGTTATCAAGCTCTTGAATGACCTCCAGCGTCGTCTTGGCTTCGCAATGATCTTTGTTAGCCACGACCTTGCACTTGTTGCAGAGGTTGCTTCTGAGATTACCGTTATGTACGCAGGTCAGGTTATTGAGCAGGCAGCTACTACTGAGCTTCTGACCAATCCTGTTCACGAGTACACCCGCGGTCTTCTCGGCTCTGTTCTTTCCATTGAGGAAGGTGCACAGGACGGTACCAGACTTCACCAGGTACCAGGTTCTGTTCCTTCTCCAGAAGACTTCCCAGCAGGCGATAGGTTTGCTCCTCGTTCAAGCCATCCAGATTTGGGACTTGAGGTTCATCCTGTTATCAAGGAGATTCCTGGTAAGCACCATCGTTTCTCCGAGCTGCCTGATGAATATCTGAAGGAGCATGGTCTTGTGCCTTACCTTGAGCGTACTCAAAAGGAGGTGAGGTAAATGGCTACAACAACTGAAGAACAGCCAATTATCTTCCTCGATGACATTTCGGTAACATTTAAGACGCGTACGGGTTCAATCTTTAAGCCTAATAAGGTTCACGCAGTACAGAATGTTTCTCTCAAGCTTATGCCTGGTGAGACCATTGGTATTGTTGGTGAGTCTGGCTGCGGAAAGTCCACTACCGCAAATGTCATGTGTGGCCTTCAGTCACCAACATCCGGCCATGTGTACTTCAAGGGAATGGATGTTACCAAGCGTACTCCAGAGCTTAGAAAGCAGATTGGCCGCGTTGTCTCTGTTGTCTTCCAGGACCCAGCAACTGCTCTTAACCCTCGTATGATTGTTAAAGATCAGCTCATGGATCCACTGCTCGTGCATAAGGTAGGAACAGAGGCGGAGCGAGAAGCCCGTATTAATGAGCTTGTCGGTCTTGTTGGACTTCCACACTCAGCGCTTCGCGCTCTTCCTGGTCAGCTCTCTGGTGGTCAGCGTCAGCGTGTTGCAATTGCACGTGCGCTTTCTCTGAATCCATCGGCAATTATTGCTGACGAGCCTACTTCCGCACTGGACGTTTCTGTTCGCGCACAGATCTTGAACCTGCTCACCGACCTCAAGTCTGAGCTGGGTCTCTCGATGATTTTTATTTCGCACGATATTCAGACTGTCCGCTATGTTTCTGACCGTATCATTGTTATGAACCACGGCCAGATCATGGAAGATGGTCCTGCTAAGCAGGTCTTTGAGCATCCAACAGATCCTTACACTAAGACGCTTTTGGGTGCTGCACCATCTTTGCTTCATCCTAAACTGGGTGAGTAGCGCTTACGTTTTTGTTTGACCAGAGCGCAGCTTAGGCTGCGCTCTTTTAGCTTGTTAGGTGGATTCATGCACCAAGAAACGCTTGAGCTTGCAGAATTGAAGGCAGCTCATGCTTTGACGCCCTATCCTTCGGATTTTGAGGCGTTTTGGAAGGCACGTATGGAGGAAGCAGATAACGCTCCTCTAAGCTGGCAAATTGTCCCTTCAACAGAAGTTACGTCAACTGCTTTAGCTCATTTTTTTGACCTGACGTTTGTGGGTATTGATGGGGCAGAAGTCTACGCAAAGTACCTGCGACCACAGACTGCCTCGGGCGTACAAACTCCGCTTGTTTTACAGTTCCATGGCTATCCAGGATCTTCTCGCAGTTGGTTTGAACAGAGCTCATTTTTAGGCATGGGCTGCTCACTCATTGCGCTTGATAATCCTGGGCAGGGTGGCCGTAGTTTGGACGGAAGCTCGTATAAGAGCACTACCGTCTCTGGTCACTTGGTGCTTGGACTGGATGGACCAGTAGAGGACCTTTACTACGTTCACCTGTATCAGAACATTCGCCTACTCTGCAGGATTGTCCGCAAGCTTGAGGGAATTGATACAGACCGCGTTTTTGTAAACGGCGCGTCACAAGGTGGCGGCATTGGTCTTGCAACCTGCGCACTCAACCAAGACCTTATCAATAGAGCAGCAATTCTTTATCCTTTCCTCACTGATTTTAGGTGTGTGTGGGAACTTAATGCTGACGAGGTGGCCTACGAGGGTATTCGCTATTATTCCCGCTGGTTTGACGCAGATGGCTCTCGCGTTGATGAGGTTTTTGCAAAGCTTGCTTACATTGACTCAGTCAATTTTGCACGTATGGTTACCTGTCCTGTGCTTTTTGGCACCGGACTTGATGATCTGGTAGTTCCTCCCGAGGCTCAGTTTGCGGCTTACAATGCCCTGACCTGCCCAAAGAGACATCTTCTTTACCCCGGATATGCACATGAAGAGATTGGCAATTTTGACGATAAAATCATTGATTTTTTCTGCTCAGACAAGGGAGAGCAAGCTCTTGAAGCGCTGGACTCGTCATTTCCTGCTCAAGCAGAAGGCGAGGTGAAGGCATGAGAGGCTTAACACAAAGACTTGAAGCCGCTCGCTCTTATCGCGGTGCGTGGCTGAGACCATCAAACTTTGAATCATTTTGGGAGACATCTGTAGCGTTTGCGCAAAACGCACAGGTAGAGAATGTTTTTGAGCTGCCATCTGCTGCGCAGACTGCAGTGTTTAAGCGCATCACATTCACCTCAACTGATCAGACTCAGTTGAGTGCTCGCGTCATTCTTCCAGTAGGCGCATCGGAAGCAGGAACATTGTCAGCAACAACAGAAGCGTTGCCTACCTCAACAGACGTTCCTGCGGTAGTGCTCTTCTCTGATCTTGGTCGGGGAGCACGCAGCTGGCTGCATCTTCTGCGTTTCACGGCACTTGGCTTGCCTGTTGTGGCTCTGGAAGCTCGTCCGTGTGAGCCTCAACTCAAAGATGCCTGGAGGGGAGCGTTTAGCGCAGAGGAGCTTGCT
>CALBBS010000270.1 GCA_937926845.1 uncultured Atopobium sp.
ACACCGCAGCGCTCGCAGGTAATGCCCTTGAAGCGAATGCCTTTGTACTTACCGCAGGCGCACTCCCAGTCCCTTACAGGTCCAAAGATCTTCTCGCAGAAAAGGCCGTCCTTTTCTGGCTTAAGGGTACGGTAGTTGATGGTCTCAGGCTTCTTTACCTCGCCATAGGACCAACCGCGGATATCATCAGCAGACGCTAGAGAAATTTTAATAGCGTCAAATTCAGTGGAATCGAAATCTGCCACAGTCGCTACTCCTTATCGGTGGTCGCGTCGCCTACAAGTGCGGATGCACCCTCAGCGTCTTGGGACAGGTCGGAAGCGGTTACCTCAGTGAAGCCAAGGTCGTTGAGGATCTCAACAGCGTTCTTCTCCTCAGGATCTGTGACCTTTGCGGTATTTGCACGCTTACGGTAGGAGATTGGCTCAATGTCAAGTGCCAGGGAGCGAATCTCTTTGACCAGAACCTTGAAGGACTCAGGAATTCCTGCAGTAGGAATGTTCTCGCCCTTAACAATGGACTCGTAGGTCTTAACACGGCCGTTGGTATCGTCAGACTTAACGGTGAGGATCTCCTGGAGGACGTTAGCAGCACCGTATGCATACAGTGCCCAAACCTCCATCTCACCAAAGCGCTGACCGCCGAACTGTGCCTTACCACCCAGAGGCTGCTGGGTAACAAGAGAGTAAGGACCAGTTGAACGTGCGTGGATCTTATCGTCAACCATGTGGCCGAGCTTCAGAATGTAAGAAACACCAACGGTAATTGGGCTCTTGAATGCCTCGCCGGTACGACCATCGTAGAGGGTAGTCTTACCACGCTCGTTGAGCTGTGGAACAAACTCCTCACGCATGTCCTCGCCGTACTCCTTGAGAGCCTTGTTGATCATGTTGATGTTGGTGCGGCGAACAATCTCTGCAACGGACTCATCAGTAGCACCGTCGAAGAGTGGTGTTGCAACAGGAATTGGGCCCTCAACGTAACGCTTAGAATCTGCGTCATCGTCATCCCAACCGTGTGCAGCGCCCCAACCAAGGTGGCACTCAAGCAGCTGACCAACGTTCATACGGGAAGGAACGCCCAGTGGGTCGAGAATAACGTCTACTGGGGTACCGTCTGCCATGTAAGGCATGTCCTCAACAGGGAGAACCTTACAAATAACACCCTTGTTACCGTGGCGACCAGCGATCTTATCGCCCTGCTGGATCTTTCTGCGCTGAGCAACAAAGACGCGGACCAGGTCGTTTACTCCTGGAGGCAGGTCGTCTCCAGCCTCACGGCTGAAGCGGACAACGTCAACAAC
>CALBBS010000271.1 GCA_937926845.1 uncultured Atopobium sp.
ATTGAGATTGCCCAGGGTTTGCTCTCTAACGGTGTAACTTCTTGGCTTCCAACAACACTAACCGCAAGCGTTGAGCAGACCGGTGATGCTTGTGAGTCCGTTGCTGATGCAGCAGAGGGAATTGCGGCAAACGGTATTGATGCTGCTCGCATCCAGGGCATCTTCCTAGAGGGTCCTTTCTTTACCGAGAAGCACAAGGGTGCTCAAAACCCAGCATACTTTCTTGATCCAGATGTAGATGTCTTTGATGAGTGGCAGGAGCGCGCTGACGGCTGGATTGCCAAGATTGCTATTGCTCCAGAGCGCGATGGCGCTCCAGAGTTCTGTGCAGAGATGGCAGACCGCGGTGTTCATGTTGCACTTGGTCACTCCGATGCAACGTATGAGGAAGCTCTTGCCTGCGTAAACGCTGGTGCAGACATCTTTGTTCATACCTATAACGGCATGAGCGGTCTTCACCACCGTGAGCCAGGTATGGTTGGTGCTGCAATGACCACCCACGGTACCTATGCAGAGGCTATTTGCGACGGCCATCACCTTAATCCTCTTGCAGTTCGTGCTTTGGTTAGCGCCAAGGGCTCTGATCATACCGTGCTTATCACTGATTGCATGCGTGCTGGTGGTATGCCTAACGGAGAGTACAAGCTTGGTGATTTCCCTGTTGTTGTTGAAGGTGGAACCGCTCGCCTCATGGACGAGTCTCACAGCCTTGCTGGTTCAATCCTTCGTTTGTTTGAAGGCGTGAAGAACGTCTTTGACTGGGGCATTGTATCTGCTGAAGAAGCAGTTCGTATGGCTTCAGAAAACCCAGCTCGCTCCTGTGGAATTGATGATGTTTGTGGCTTCATCCGTCCTGGATATGACGCTGACTTTATTGTTGTTACAAAAGATCTTCAGCTTGAAGAGACGTTCCTCGGCGGAAAGAGCGTTTACAAGGCATAAGCAGTAGATCTTGAGTAATGCAAACTAAAGGAAGCCTATGGAGTTCTATTCCCATAACTATTTAATTCACCATGCGACAGTATTTGACTGGACTCAGCTTGTACTCTTCGGTCTTGTTGCCCTCTTGATGATTTTCTCGCTCATTCATTATTTGCGAGATAGAAAGAGTTCCAAGTATCGTGAGCTGGTGTTTATTGCGCTGTTTTCATTAATCTTTCTTGGACTTCTACAGCTTAATCGTGTGCTAGAGGTTAATCAGGCAAGTAAGCACTATGAGTCAATTATTGCCTCACAAGAAAACATAGCTCGACGTCTTGAGGTTGATTTTGACCACGTGTACGTTGCCTTTGATAGCCAGGGAAATCCCTCGTATCTTGAGGTTGACGGTAAGTATTATCACGTTTTGAAAAATACCGAGAATGACTATGTCATTGAACAGATCAATCTCATTGGTAATGACATTAAGCATGTAGAGGAGTAGATCGATGAACTTTTATTTAGAAGTTGCTATTAAATTGTGCATCGGTCTTTTCTCGCTTGTTCTGGCAATTAACGTCAGCGGAAAAGGAAACCTAGCACCAACTGCAGCAATTGACCAGGTTCAAAACTTTATACTTGGCGCCATTGTTGGCGGCATGATCTACAACAGTTCAATTACCATTTTGCAGTACACCCTTGTCCTGCTTATTTGGCTCATTATTGTTATGGTTCTCAAATGGTTGAGAACAAACAATATGCTGGTCAAGCAGTTGATTGATGGACGTCCTGTTATTGTTATTGATAAGGGCAAGCTGCTTGTAGACAACTGTAGGTCTATGGGTCTCAATGCCTACGATGTGTCGCTGAAGCTTCGCCAGGCAGGAGTGAATTACACCTCAGAAGTTAAGCGCGCTATTCTTGAGCAAAATGGACAGCTTATTATTGTTAAGCATGGAGAAGAGAACGTTAAGTTCCCACTTATTACTGATGGGCAAGTCCAAACAAACATTCTTGAGGTACTTGATTTGGAAGAAAACTGGCTTGAAAGAGAACTTGAGGGTCAAGGTTATAAGTCTGCTTCAGAGGTTTTTTTGGGTGAGTATAATAGTGGAAATCTGATTATTACTCCGTATGAGGAGAAAGATCAGTAGGTTAGCAAGAGATAAAACAGTTAACCTGTTTATTCCAATTCCGTTTGCGGAAAAGATAAAAAATTTATCGTTGACTCGAATTGGAATATGTATACTAAGGCTAACTTTTAGAAAGCGGACTGTCGGAAGACAGCCCGCTTTCGTGCTAAAGGGGAAGTATGAATGCATGTTCAGATGATGAGAAGTGAGTAGAAAGGCAAAGAAGTAAGGAGAAACATGGGTTTCTCGCCATGTTTTTATACTCGGCACTAAGGAAAATCACACGATTTTGTTTGAAGACTTTGGCACTACACCGTATTGGTTTTTATAGTTTTGGGAGATGTAACATGAATTTGAATCCAACCGTTTCTCGTCGTAGCGCACTTGTAGCTTCCGCTTTTGGTGTGAGCGCTATTCTTGCTGGCTGCAAGCCTGAGGCTCAAAAGCAAGAAGGAGCTTCTGATAACAAAGACCAGAAGAAGCTCAACATTGTTGCAAGTTTTTATCCTATGTACGATTTTGCAAAGCGCATCGCTGGCGATCATGCTGAGGTAACATGCCTCGTTCCAGCAGGTACTGAGCCACATGATTGGGAGCCATCCAGTAAGGATATGAAGACTATCCAGGAAGCAGACTTCTTGATTTACAACGGTGCTGGTATGGAGCACTGGGTCAAGGATGTTCTTGATGGTCTTGGCTCAGGCTCAAAGCTTGTAGCTGTTGAGACCAGCAAAGACGTTAAGCTTCTTGAACTTGAAGAAGACGACGATCATGATCATGAGGAGAAGAAAGACGATCATGACCACGATCACGACCACGGCGGAATCGACCCTCACGTTTGGCTGAGCCCTCTAAACGCAAAGATTCAGATGAAGAATATTTGTGACGCCCTTTCCGAGAAGGACTCTGAGCACAAGTCAGAGTATGCTGCCAATCTTGATAAGGCAAACGCAGACTTTGATACGCTTGATAATGAGTTCCATAAGGGTCTTGATCCTCTTCCTAACAAGACCATTGTTGTTTCTCACCAGGCATTTGGTTATTTGTGCGAGGCTTATGGTCTCACTCAGATGCCTATTGAGGGTGTTGAGGCAGATGCAGAGCCAAATGCTCAGGAAATGAAAGAGATTACTGAGTTCGTAAAAGAGCATAATGTAAAGGTTATTTTTACGGAGGAACTGGTAAGCCCTAAGGTTGCTCAGGCAATTGCTGAGGCAACAGGAGCTCGTGTTGAAGAGCTCAACCCACTTGAGGGTCTAACTGATGAGGAGCTTAAGGCGGGCGAGGATTACCTGTCTGTTATGCGTGACAACCTCAAGGCTCTTGAGGGTGCTCTTGCATAGTGTGTTGCCAGCTTAGGCTGGATGTTTGGAGGACGTGTTGCAGGAAAGCAAGATAGCCGTTTCGCTTCAAGACGTTAGTTTTTCATACAAGAAAACACGTGTCTTAAGTGGTGTAAATTTAGACGTTCATCAAGGTGAGATTTGTGCGCTTATCGGTGATAACGGAGCTGGTAAATCTACGCTCTCTCGTATAGTGGTGGGAGAGCTTGAGCCTGCAAGTGGCAAGTCACTTCTTTTTGGAACGCCATCGACTCGGTTTAAGGATTGGGAGCGCGTAGGCTATGTCCCACAGCTTCCTTCTGAATCGGTTAATCGTTTTCCTGCAAGCGTTATCGAGCTCGTTGATGCAAGTCAGTATGCTCGTGCCAAGAAGGTAAAGATGAGTGCTCAAGAGCGTCGAGAGCGCACACTTGAGGCACTTGACCTTGTGGGCATGACTGACTTTTCTACTCGTATTATCAGGGAACTCTCTGGAGGACAGCTCCAGAGAGTTCGCCTTGCTTGTGCGCTGGTTGGAAACCCATCGCTCCTTATCCTGGACGAGCCTACTACTGGTCTTGATAAAGAGAGCCGCAATCACTTCTATAACTTAGTGCGAGAAGCTCATGCTGCTAGAGACCTTGCGGTACTTATTGTTACCCATGATCTTGCAGCTCTTGATGCCCTGGCTTGTCGAGTTATTGAAGTTGCTGACCACAAAGCTACAGAAATTGTAGGTAGGGGTCACGGTCATAATCACTGCGCCGTTCATGGAGCACATTGTGATCTTGATTCACACCACGTCCACGATCATAACCGTGGAAAATTGGATGATTTTGCGCTGAATGAGTCACTTGGTCCTGCGTCAGACGTTGTTCAAGATGCCCAAGACTCGTATGAGAGGAGGGCATAGATGTTTGAATATGTATTTATGCAGCGAGGAATTCTTGTGGGAATTCTTCTGGGAGCAATTATTCCGCTGGTAGGCGTTACGGTTGTATTGAAGCGCCTTTCTATGATTGGCGATGCGCTTTCACATACTTCTCTTGCAGGTGTTGCAGGCGGCATGATTGCAGGTATTAATCCTGTTGCAGGAGCTATTGCCGCTTGTTTGGGTGGCGCTCTCTGTGTTGAGGGAGTACGTCGTCATTTCAAAGATCAGTCAGAGCTTGCAGTTGCAATTGTTATGGCAGCCGGCATTGGTCTAGCAGGTGTGTTGTCTGGTTTTGTTCCTAACTCGTCGAGCTTCAACAGTTTTATGTTTGGCTCTATCCTGACCGTGAGCGAGCAAGAAGTTCAGATGATTGTGGTCATCAGTGTGCTTGCAGTCGCATTCTGCTTCTTCCTTAGAAAAGAACTTTTCTTGATGTCTTTTGATGAGCGTCATGCCCGTTGTGTTGGTGTGCCCGTAAGTCTTATTAACTTTGGCTTTGTTATCGCAGTAGCTTTGGTGGTTGCCGTAGCAGCAAGAACAGTTGGCTCACTTATTGTTTCATCCATGATGGTGGTTCCTGTTGCCTGCGCTCTGCAGATTTCCCGAAGCTGGAAGCAATGTTGTCTGTATGCAAGCACAGTGGGTATGCTGACCTCGCTTGGTGGACTTGTTGTCTCCTATGGGCTTGGCCTTAAACCTGGAGGAACCATCGTTCTTCTCGCGGTTGTTACGCTTTTGTTTATCTTTCTGGTAAAAAGGGTTGTGCTGCTGCTCAAAACTCGCACAGTGTGATACTCTGAACAAAGTGCGTTGACGGAGAGGTTTGCCGGAGCACGTTGTGAACAGAGAGGGTGTTCGTGGCTGAGAGACACCTGCACAGCGCTGGTAGAGTTCACTCCCGAGCTACAACTTGAACGGCGTCATTGCTTAGTAGGGAAGTCGTCCGCCTAACGAGACTAGGCTTTCAAGTGGATTGCACAGAGAGAAAACTGCGCAATCAACCGAGGTGGTACCGCGGAAATTTTCCGTCCTTGGGCATATGCTCAGGGACGGTTTTCTATTGAAAGGGTAATTACATGGGAATGTCTGAGGAACTCTCGGCAATTCGTGAGCAGGTACTTGAGGGAATTGCTAAGGCAACAAACCTTGAAGCACTTGAGAAGGTGCGCGTTGCATCAATGGGAAAGAAGGGCTCTCTTACAGCAATTATGCGTATGATGGGTCAGGTTCCCGCAGATCAGCGCCCTCAAATGGGTCAGCTTGCAAATACCGTTCGTGCTAACGTTGAGACCGCTATTCGCGAGCGTCAGCTTGCCTTAAAGCGAGAAGCCCTTGAAGCCCAGCTTAATGCCGAGGCAACCGATATTACCCTTCCAGGTCGTCGTCTGAGCCCTGGTACTCAACACCTCATTGAGCAGGTACGTGAGGAGATGGAAGACATCTTTATCAGCATGGGCTACACCATTGAGACAGGCCCTTATGTTGAGACCACCTACTACAACTTCACAGCTCTGAATGCTCCAGAGGACCATCCAAGCCGTTCTGGTAAGGATACGTTCTACGTAGTGGATAATGCACCAGAAGGAAAGGAATCGCACGTACTGGGCGAGTCTGATGTGCTTCTTCGTACGCAGACTTCTGGCGTACAGGTACACACCATGGAGACAAAAGAGCCTCCTATCTATATGATTTGCCCTGGTACGGTATTCCGTCCCGACACCGCAGATGCTAACCACCTGCCTCAGTTTACGCAGATGGAAGGCCTTGTTGTTGATGAGGGAATCACCTTTGGTGACCTCAAGGGTACCCTTGATCACTTTACTCGTGAGATTTTTGGTAAGGACCGCGCTACCCGTTATCGTCCTCACTTCTTCCCATTCACCGAGCCAAGCTGCGAGGTAGACGTTTCTTGTGGCGTGTGCCACGGTGAGGGCTGCCGTTTCTGCAAGAACACGGGCTGGCTTGAGATTCTTGGTTGCGGCATGGTTGATCCTAATGTCTTCAAGTACTGCGGTATTGATTCCGAGAAGTACACAGGCTTTGCCTTTGGCATTGGTGTTGAGCGTGTTGCAGCGCTCCGTTATGACCTTCCTGATCTGCGCATGCTCATCTCTGGTGACCAGAGAGTCCTGCGTCAGTTCTAATCATCGGCGTCTTATTAGAAAGGCAATCACATGCGTGTATCTTATGAATGGCTGAAGACGCTCGTTGATCTTCCTCAGGACCCAAAAGACCTTGAGCGTGAGTTTGTGCGCACTGGTACTGAGGTTGAGGCTATAGAGCGTGTCGGCGCAAATCTTGACTATGTTGTTACTGCTCAGGTTGTAAGCAAAGAGCCTCATCCTGATTCGGATCACATGTACGTTACCCTGGTTGACGTGGGCAAAAACAATGTAGATAAGGACGGAAATCCTGTTCCTCTACAGATTGTTTGCGGTGCTCAGAACTTTAATCAGGGAGACCACATTGTTACCGCAATGATCGGTGCGGTACTTCCTGGAGACTTTAAGATTAAAAAGTCAAAGCTGCGTGGCATTGAGTCTTGCGGCATGAACTGCTCTTCTCGAGAGCTTGGTCTTGGCGATGACCAGAGCGGCATTATGATTCTTCCCGAGGACGCTCCAATTGGTGTACCTCTTACCGATTACCTGGGCATGTCTGATGTAGTTCTTGATTGCGAGATTACCCCTAACCGCCCCGACTGCCTTTCTATGACTGGTATGGCTGTTGAGGTTTCTGCAATCTACGACACTGACACCCACATTGAGCTTCCACGTGTTACGTCTGAGTCTGGCGCAGATGTATCTGAGCAGGTAGATGTTACTATTGCTGATCCTGAGCTCTGCTCAAGGTACACCGCTCGCGTGGTTCGTAACGTCAAGATTGGCCCAAGCCCTGAGTGGCTTGCTCGTCGCGTTACGGCTTGTGGCGGCCGCTCAATCAACAACGTTGTTGATGTTACTAACTACGTGATGTACCTGACCGGCCAGCCTCTGCATGCTTTTGACCTCGGAAAACTTACCAAGGAAGATGGCAAGTACCACATTGTGGTTCGTGCTGCAGAAGACGGTGAGCACATTGTGACGCTTGATGGAGAAGACCGCGAGCTCACCTCCGATATGACGGTCATCACAGATAACGGTAAGACTCCTATTGCACTTGCTGGTGTTATGGGTGGCCTGGATTCTGAGATTACCGAGAATACCGTTGATGTCCTTTTGGAATCCGCTGTCTTTGATAATGGCCACATTAGCCGTACCAGCAGAAACCTTGATTTGATGAGCGAGGCTTCTATTCGTTACGAGCGTCTTGTGGATCCAAACGGCTGCGCATCTGTTGCAAATATTGCAGCAGCACTCTTTGAAGAGTGCTGTGGCGCTGAGGTTGGCCCTGGTATTGTTGATGTATATCCAAAGGTAAAAGAGGCAGTAACTATTACGCTTCGCCCAGAGCGCGTCTGCGCCCTTGCAGGTGCTCAAATTCCAAAAGAGTTTATGGTTTCTCGCCTTACGCGCCTTGGTTGCAAGGTTACTCCAGCAGACAACGGAGAGCTGAGTGTTATTGCTCCTACAAACCGTCCAGACCTTACGCGTGAGGTTGACCTTATCGAGGAGATTGTTCGCCTGTGGGGTGAAGGCGATATTGAGTCAACACTTCCTGCTGCTAGAAACCATGCAGGCGGTTTGACTTCAGATCAGCGTCAGATCAGGAAGATTGGCCGTACGCTGCGCTCCCTTGGCCTCAACGAGACAAAGTCATATTTGTTCGCAAGTCCAGATGACCTCTCTAAACTTGGTATGAGTGAAGAGGGAAGAGGCGTTCCCGTAAAGGTTATCAGCCCACTTGTTGCTGATCAGTCTGAGATGCGTCGCTCCATTGTCCCAGGTCTTCTGCGCTCCGTTGCCTATAACCTTGCTCATGGCGTTTCTAACATTGCTATGTATGAGCTGGGCCGTGTGCTCTTTGGACATAAGGATAAGAGCCAGCCAGATGAGCCAAGCTATGTCTGTGGCGTATTGGTTGGTCGTCCAGCAGATGACGCTTGGAATGCTAAGTATCCAGCCTACGATTTCTTTGATGCCAAGGGTATTGTTGAGGGTCTGCTTGAGGCGCTTCGCATCCCTAAGGTTCGTTTCCGTGTAGCTGAGCCAGAGCAATACGGTTGGCTGCAGCCTGGTCGCGCTGCTGAGATTCTTGCAGGTAGCGAGACAATCGGTTGGGTTGGAAACATTCATCCTTTGTCGCTCCAGAACTTTGACATTGAGGTTCCAGTCATTGCCTTTGAGATTTCTGTTGCGTCGCTCTTACGTCTTTCTCAGAAAGACCTTCCTATTGTTGAGCCTCCGACCTACCCAGGCATCTCCATTGACCTGGCAATTGTTGTTGACGAGAGCGTTACTGCTGAGCAGTTGGTTCAGCGTTTGAAGTCTGCTGGTGGCAAGCTCCTCTGCGACATCAGACTTTTTGACGTGTATCGCGACGCCCTACGTGTTGGTGAAGGCAAGAAGTCTATGGCCTTCTCGCTCACGTATCGTGCAGACGACAGAACGCTTACTTCAGAAGAGGTCGAGAAGACCCACACAAAGCTTGTGGAGAAGGTTCTTCGTTCTACCGGCGGAGAAATTCGCGGATAAGCAGGTAATTGTAGTGCCAAGTTGGAACGTACATATTGCTCATGCTGACCGGCTCCTTGAGAAAGGAGCCGGTTACTTGGGTGTAGATATTCACTACCCTGATGCATTTCTGCTTGGAAACGTTGCTCCTGATGTGCACATTGGCTTTATGGTTCCAGACTATTCTCACAAGGTGAGGTACGGTCGAAGCCATCAGTCATACCCAGGAAGTTTGCCTATTCCAAGTTACAAGCGCTATCAGCGTAATTTTATGGGTGGCCTTAACCCAGCCGAGTATCTGCTACAGACTGACTTCATCCAGCCAAATGTGAGTTATTGCTCAACTGAGCAGCGCAGCTTAGTAGATCAGCGCCAGCTCAGAGAGCTTATCGTGGGCATTTGGTGTCACCTTGTTTGCGACCACGTGTATAACACTCATACACGGGCATTTTTGCGTGCTCATCATATTCCAACAGGAGAAGATGCGCGTATTCGTAAGCAAGCAGATTTTGATGTTTACGGGCGCTCGCTTGATATGAATCGTCTGCCAGAAGCATCTGATGAGCTCTTTGCAGTTGCCGCTGCTCATCCACAGTATGGGTTTACGCATTCAGATGTTGAGCAAACACTTCAGGTTATACAGCGCATTGCGGAGGAGAATCGCCAGAATAGTGTGAGCTCCCCGCAGTATCAAATGCTTGATACAGAGTTTTTCTCGTCAGCCTATAAAGAGGCAGAGGAAACGCTAGTTCAAGGATTTATGCTGCAAAAACATAACTAATTCAGTTAAAGTTATATTCTCGCTTTTCTGATATAGGTTTTGGAGGACGCTATGGAAAAGATGGAATCTCGCGGAACATTTACGGAGTATCTGCCTTCATACACCATTGGTGTTGATGCTTATAAGTCAGTACTGCACATTGTTAAGCGGTTTGGCAAAAATGCAGTAGTCATTGGTGGACCAACTGCAATGGAGAAGGCACGTCCAAAGCTTGAGGCTGCACTTGCGGGTTCTGAGGTTTCTATTTCTTCTTGGATTTCTTACGGCACTAACTCTACACACGCAAATGCCAAGAGAATTGCAGCGATGCCTGAGATTATTGCTGCTGACATGCTCTTCCTTGTTGGTGGTGGTCGTGCAATTGATGAGGGTAAAGAGATTGCAACCATCCTGGACAAGCCATACTTTACCTTCCCAACACTTGCTTCTAACTGCGCTCCTGTAACAAGAATTGCTGTTTTTTATAAAGAAGACGGTTCTGCAGATACGTACTTCATTCCTGCTGAGTTACCTGTTCATACCTTTATTGATACGCAGATTATTGCAGAGAGCCCTGATGAGTACTTCTGGGCAGGAATTGGCGATGCCTTCTCTAAGGGCCCCGAGGTTGAACTTTCTTCCAGAGAAGTTGAGCTGCTCCACAGCCCTCTTATGGGACGAGCCCTTGCCGCAGGAGCCTGCATTGAGCCTCTGTTTGACAATGCAGAGCAGGCACTGGCAGATAAGCGCGCTGGTATTGTTTCTGAAGCATTTGAAAATGTTGTTCTTAATATCATTGTGACTGCTGGTATTGTGTCTAATATGACCACCAATCTTGGCGCAGAGCACGGCGCGTATTACTTCAATTCCTCAACCGCTCATGCCTTCTACAATGCCTTTACTGCTCTGGGCGAGCGTGGCGAGAAACACCTTCATGGTGAGGTTGTTTCCTTTGGTACCTGCGTTCTTTATGCCTTTGACGGCAACCTTAAGGCACTTGAGGAGCAGGTGGCGCTTAATAGAAAGCTTGGTCTCCCAACTACCTTGGCCAATCTGGACATTACTCCAGAATCAGTTGACGCTGACCTGGACATCATTGTTGAGCGAGCTCAGAAGACCAACGAGTGGGGTCGCGCTCCTTATGGATTTACAACTGATCGCTTCCGCCAGGCAATTCTTGATACCGACGCATACGGTAGGGCAGTTGCTTCTGGCGAGAAGGACCAAGAGACAGCAGCTCTTGATGTAATTGCTGCGCATGCTCCTTCAGCTGAGACGGCTGTACCACGCAAGATGTAGTTGCAAGTAACCTGAAGAGTCACTTTAGGAAGAGGACTTGTAGGAGCCAGCTTTCTTAAGTCGCTTCACGGTTATATAAAAAGTTTATGTATCAAATGGCAGTTTATTTGGATAAGCTGCCATTTCTTTTAGTTGCAAATTTTATTCACTATTATTAACAAAAATCGGCAAAACAAAAAAATAACGCGTACGGTCGTTTTTTATCGGTGAAAGTTATATTGACTGTTTGTCACCGTGTTTTACCTTGTAATGGTTTATCTTAGTAACAGTTAACTACGAGTATTTATGGATAACAAAATCTATAAAATGCGTAGATTTCATTGATAAGCGCGGGGGTGAGCATGGCAGAGTTAAATGCATCGTTAGCAGTGAGTGACCAGGATACATACTTGTTTGCGCAAGGAAAATGGTTCCAGAGCCACAAGAAATTAGGTGCACACCCTGCGGTTCAAGAAGATGGAGTTGAAGGTTATCATTTTGCGGTTTGGGCCCCTAATGCAGCCTCTGTCTCTGTTGTTGGAGACTTTAATAATTGGGATGATACCGTCAACGTTCTTTCTCGCTCAAAACACGGCGGAATCTGGGAAGGTTTTATTCCAGGAATCACCTCGGAAGTATTGTATAAATTCCTGATTGTATCCGCTTCTGGACAGAAGATTTTTAAGGCTGACCCTTATGGTACCTATGCGGAGGTTAGACCACATACGGCATCTATTACGTTTGACCCAGACGTGTACGTTTGGGAAGACGAAGCATGGATGAAAAGGCGTGCAACACTTAAGTTCCTGCATAGTCCTCTTAACATCTTTGAAGTTCATCTTGGAAGCTGGAAGCAGCATACTAACCTGACTGCCCAAGAGGAAGATTCTGCTGATACAGAGTCTGTAGAGCAGGCCGAAGAACCCAAGGACTATTTTGACACCAACGTAGATTCCTTCTACACCTATGATGATCTCTCAGAAGAGCTGGTAGCCTATGTTAAAGATATGGGCTACACCCACATTGAGCTTCTTCCTGTTATGGAGCATCCTTTTGATGGATCTTGGGGTTATCAGGTAACGGGTTATTTTGCTCCCACCTCAAGGTATGGCAATCCTGCCCAGTTCAAACACTTTATTGACTGCTGCCACCAGGCTGGTATTGGTGTTATTTTGGACTGGGTCCCAGGAGGCTTCTGTAAAGATGCTCATGGTCTAGCGGAGTTTGATGGTACCAAGCTCTTTGAAGAAAAAGAGCATCCTAACTGGGGAACTCTTAAGTTTGATCTTACTCGTGGTGAGGTTAGAAGCTTCCTTGTTTCTAACCTGCTCATGTGGCTGAAAGACTATCACGCTGATGGCATTCGTGTTGACGGTGTCAGTAGCATGCTGTATTTGAATTTTGGTATCGACGATCCTTCTCAGAAGCGCTTTAACCATAAGGGCACAGAGGAAGATTTGGATGCAAGCGCTTTCTTGCGTCTCTGCAACGAGACAGCTCAAAAAGAACATCCTGATATTTTGATGATTGCAGAAGAGTCCACGGCATGGCCGCTGGTTACCTATCCTCCCGAGGTTGGGGGACTTGGCTTTAACCTTAAGTGGGACATGGGTTGGATGAATGATACGCTGCACTATTGTCAGACTGATTTCCCTTATAGACCAGGTAACCACCGTCTTCTGACCTTCTCCAGCATGTATCAGTTCAATGAGAATTTTGTGCTGCCACTCAGCCATGACGAGGTTGTGCATGGTAAGTGCAGCCTTATTCAGCGCATGCCTGGAGATTGGTGGAGACAGTTTGCTGGCATGAGGGCTTTGGCGCTTCATCAGATGACTCATCCGGGCGCTAAGCTCAACTTTATGGGCAACGAGATTGCGCAGTTTATTGAGTGGCGCTACTACGAGGGCATTGAGTATTACCTGACTGAGGAGTATCCAACTCACGCTCACCAGCAGGCATTTATTAAGGCTCTTAATCATTTTTATAAGAACCATCCAGGACTTTGGCAGTATGCCTACGACAACCGTGGATTTGATTGGATTGACGCAGACAATAATGAGCAATCAATCATCTCTTTTGTTCGTCACGGAAGAAAACCTTCCGAGGACCTGGTTATTCTCATCAATTTTGACGTTGCAACCCATCAGAACTTCCGTTTAGGCATGCCTTCTGCAGGCGTGTGGAAAGAAGTATTCAATTCCGACGCAAAAGAGTTTGGCGGTTCGGGTATTGTGAATACTAAGAAACTTTCCACCAAGCCAGTGGCATGGAATGGAAGAGATTATTCGGTAGAACTGTCTGTTCCTCCGCTTGGTGGCATTGTTTTAGCGTTTGAGAAAGAACTTCCAAAGAGGGGGAAGCATGGCCGTAAATAACGGACAAAACATTTTTACCGATAAACAAGATTTTGAAGAGCAGTATCGCGATAAGTTCATCAAGATTCTTGGCAAATACTATGGAGAGTGCACTGATCAGGAGCGCTATAACGTTCTTGCTCACCTCATTGCAGAAAAGGCGCGAGAAATTCAGTCAACCTCCTATATTCACGCTGACAAGCAGGTCTATTACTTTTCCCTTGAGTTCCTTCTAGGACCACTACTTGAGAATTACCTACTCAATCTTGGTATCACCGATGTTGTTGCAGAGGGCCTTAAAGAGATGGGCACCTCTCTTCAGGAGCTTGCTGCTCAGGAGGTAGACCCTGGCCTTGGCAATGGTGGTCTGGGTAGGCTTGCCGCGTGCTTCCTGGACTCCATGGCACACGAGGGAATGGCTGGCTTTGGTAATGGCATGAGATACCGCTACGGCCTCTTCCGCCAGGAGATTAAGGATGGACGCCAGGTAGAGCGTACCGATAACTGGCTGGCAAATGGATATCCTTGGGAAGTCAGAAAAGACGATTCCAGCGTACTGGTGCGCTTTGGTGGCACAGTTGTAAGGCATGAGGACGAGAACGGAAATTTCTGGTTCTCTCAAGAAGGCGGACAACTTGTTAAGGCTGTCCCCTATGATGTTCCAATTGTTGGTTATGGCGCAAAGACCGTAAATAAGCTGCGCCTTTGGTCAGCAGAGCCAGCTGAGGAAGACTTTGATCTTGATGCTTTTAACGCGGGTGATTACGCACGTGCTAATAAATTCCGTTCTGATGTTGAGGCAATTTCAACCATTCTGTATCCAAATGACTCTGGTGAGCACGGACGCATTCTTCGCTTGAAGCAGGAGTACCTGTTTGTTTCCGCTGGTCTTCAAACTATTCTTCGCGCTTATAAGAATAAGTACGGTGAGGATTGGGATCACTTTGCAGATCACGTCTGCATCCACACTAACGATACGCATCCAGCAATGTGCGGACCAGAGCTTATGCGTCTGCTTGTCGATGACCATGGCGTTGACTTTAACGAGGCATTTGATATCGCGAGAAACGCAATCTCTTATACCAACCACACCGTTATGCCTGAGGCTCTTGAGAAGTGGCCTATCAACACCTTCCGTGAGCTGCTTCCTCGCCTGTATATGTTTATTGATGAGGTTGATCGCCTCTATAAGGAGCAGCTGCTTGCTGACTCTAACGGCAACACCGAACTTCTCGCCTCAACAGCTGTTCTGTGGGATAACACCGTTCGTATGGCCAACCTCTCTATTCTGTTTAGCCACTCGGTCAATGGTGTCTCTGACCTTCATACAAACATTTTGAAGCAGAGTGTTTTAAAGGATTTCTACAAGCTTCGTCCAGAAATCTTTAACAACAAGACTAACGGCATCTGCCACCGTCGCTTCTTGGCACAGGCAAACACCTCATATGCAAAGCTTATTTCTGAGGCTATTGGTACCGGTTGGCTTGATGATGCCAACGAGCTCAAGAAACTTTCTGCTTTTGAGAATAATGCTGAGTTCTTGGACAAGATGGACGCTGCAAAGAGAGAAGAAAAAGAGCGTCTTGCTGCATACGTCAAGAAGACAACCGGTGTTGAGATGGATACCAATACCATCTTTGATACGCAGGTAAAACGCTTCCATGCATATAAGCGTCAGCTGCTTAATGTCTTTAAGATTTTGTATCTCTACAACCGCATGCTTGATGACCCAAGCTATAAGCCAGCACCAACAACCTTTATTTTCTCGGGCAAGGCTGCTCAGAGCTATACCTTTGCAAAGGAAGTCATTCGACTTATTCACTCCGTTGCGGATGTGGTTAACAACGACGAGCGCATTGAGGGTCGTCTAAAGATTGTCTTTATTCCAAACTTTGCTGTTTCAAATGCACAGCTTATCTATGCTGCATCTGATATTTCAGAGCAGATTTCGGTTGCTGGTGCAGAGGCTTCTGGTACCTCAAACATGAAGCTTATGATGAATGCGGCTCTGACCCTTGGAACCTATGACGGTTCAAATATTGAGATCTCTGAGCTTGCGGGACCAGAGAACATCAAGATTTTTGGTCTTCGTGCAGACGAGGTCCAGCAGGTATATGCTTCCGGCACCTACTTTGCACAAAACCTGCTTAACCAGAACCCAACGCTGGCTCGCATTGTAAATATGCTGACCGATGGTTCGTTGAGCCGACTCTCTGGCAACTTTGAGTCAATTCACGACTATCTGTTGATCAACAATGATCCTGACCTGGTGCTTATTGACTTTGACGCCTATGTAAAGGCATGGGAAGAGCTTACTCAGTCCTATGCTGATCGTCGCAGCTGGAATGCTCGCGCACTTCACAATACTGCAAACTCTGGTTTCTTCTCGGCTGATAGAACTATCAGGGAGTACATGGAAGATATTTGGCACGTGTAAGGATCTGCGTTTAGGTTCAATCGTCGTAGGGCGTTGAGAATATAGGCCTCTGTTGGGGAGAGAGGAGATTTGGATATGAGCAAAAGGGAATGTCTTGCAATGCTACTTGCGGGAGGACAGGGAAGCCGCTTAGGTGCTCTGACCTCAAAAGTAGCTAAACCTGCTGTCTCGTTTGGTGGCAAGTTCCGCATTATTGACTTTGCATTATCCAACTGCGCAAATTCAGGAATTTCTACGGTAGGTGTTTTGACACAGTACCGTCCGTATTTGCTTCACTCTTACGTGGGATCAGGTAGTGCTTGGGACCTTGATGAGCGCGGTGGTGGAATTTCTATTCTTCCTCCCTTTGCTACCCAGTCTGGTGGCGCATGGTACGCGGGTACCGCAGATGCTGTCACCCAGAATATAGGCTACATCGAGCAGAACAAACCTGATTACGTACTTATCCTCTCTGGCGACCAGCTCTACCGTATGGACTACGGCGAGATGCTCGCCTGCCATAAAAAGAACAACGCAGACCTTACGATTGCCGTCATGCCTGTTCCTTGGGAAGAGGCTTCTCGCTTTGGCATCATGTCCATTGATGATGAGGATAGAATTACCAAGTTTTCCGAGAAACCCAAAGAGCCAGAGTCCAACCTGGCGTCCATGGGAATCTATATCTTTAGCGCAGACCTGCTTCTTGAGACCTTGCGTGAGGACGCAAAGAACCCTGAATCTTCTCACGACTTTGGTGGCGATATCATTCCAGCGTTGCTTGATGATGGCAAGCGTCTGTTTGCCTACCGCTTTGAGGGCTTCTGGCGCGATGTAGGTACCATTGCAAGCTATCACGAGACCAGCATGGATTTGCTGGGCTCTGAACCTAAGTTTGACATCTTTTCGGACAAGTTCCCTATTTTGTCCAATGCTTCCACCCGTCCTCCAGCGTATATTGGCGCTTTCGGCGAGGTAGATGACTGTCTGGTAAGCAACGGTTGCCAGGTCTTTGGTTATTCTCGCCATTCAATTTTGTCTACGGATGCCGTTATTGGCGAGGGAGCTCGCGTTATTGACTCCGTGCTTCTTCCTGGCGCAAAAGTTAAGCCTGGTGCGGTGGTAATTCGTGCAATCCTTGGTGAGAACGCTGTGGTCGAGAAGAACGTCCACGTCGGTAGTTCTGACCTTAATAAAGAGATTGCTGTTGTTGGAAATGATGTAGTGGTTGAAAGAGGTGAGCACTAATGAAAAGGGTAATTGGACTTATTACCTGCAATTATGCTTCTACTAATATGGAAATCGCCAACGATGTACGCCCAATTGCATCTATGCCTTTTTTTGGAAGATATCGCCTGGTAGATTTTCCTCTTTCAAACATGGTCAATTCTGACATTTGTACCGTTGGCGTAATAATGCCATTTAACTATCGCTCACTTATTGATCACCTTGGCTCTGGTAAAGATTGGAACTTGGACCGTAAGAGCGGAGGCTTGTTTATTCTACCTGGCTCTGCTTTTGGCACTTCTCATACGGGAGCGCGCTTTCTGCTGAGAGATCTGATTTCCAACAGGCCTTATCTTGAGAGAACTGACGCAGAGTATGTTCTGCTGTCCACTTCAAACTTTGTTTTTAACTCTGATCTTACAGAGCTGCTTGATCAGCATCTGGAGTCTGACGCGGACATTACTATGATGACCTACACCACTCGTTATAACGATAGAGACGTTGTTGGTGTTGAGCTTGACGGTGACCGTGTAGTTAAAACGCACAATGGTGTTCAGCGCGGAGACGAGGCTTCTCTTGACTGCTTTATTATCAAGCGTGACCTGCTTATTGATATGCTTGATTGGTATAGAGCTACTGATTATCTTGATCTTTTTGAGGCACTTCATGCTGACTACAACCGTGTTAAGGTTCGTATCTTCCATTTTGAGGGCCATGTTGCATCTATCTTCTCAAAGAACTCTTATTATCAGGCCAACATGGAGCTTTTGAACCCCATGCCAGCAAATGAGCTCTTTACCCCAGAGCGTTCCATTAAGACAAAGGCTCACGATACCGCTCCTGCAAAATTTGAGATTGGCTCTAAAGTTAGCAACTCAACCATTTCTGCAGGTTGTCGTATCCGTGGATCTGTTACCGGTTCCATCCTTGGTCGTAACGTCATCATTGAGCGCGGCGCAGTAGTACGCGATTCTATTGTGATGGAAGGTTGCATTGTTAAGGAAGGTTCTGTAGTCGAGCACGCTATTGTAGACCGTTCTAACATTATTCCTGCAGGTACTGAACTTCGTGGTACCAGAGAAGAAATTCTTCTTCAGCGTAAAAACAATAAGAGGGTGGCGTAATAATGTCCCAAGTCTCCAAACGTCGCAAACTTCGCGTCGTCTATGCAACTTCTGAGGTAGCACCTTTTTCTAAGACGGGCGGCCTTGGAGATGTCTCGGGTTCATTGCCACAAGCACTTAAAAAAGTAGGAGCTAGAGTGGCGGTTATTTCGCCACTCTACAGCTCCATTAAGCCCGAGTGGAAACAAAAGATGAAGAAGGTCTACGAGCTTCAGGTGCCTCTTTCGTGGCGCTTTGAATATTGTGGGCTTTGGCATCTGATTCATGAAGGCGTTGATTTTTACTTTGTAGATAACGAGTCTTACTTTGCTCGTGATGGCCTTTATGGCTACTTTGATGATGGAGAGCGCTATGCGTTCTTCTCCAAGGCTCTGTGTGAGCTGATTGCACACGTCCCAGAGCTCTCCTGCGACGTTCTGCACTGCAATGACTGGCAAACGGCATTAGCACCCGTATTTTTACGCGAGCATTATCAGGGCGTCCCTGAGGTCCAAAACGTTAAGACGGTTTTCTCCATTCATAACGTTAAGTTCCAGGGACAGTTTACTGACAAGATGCTCAGTGACGTACTGGGTCTTGCTGATATTCCTGCTGCAGTTGATCAACTGAGGTGCGACGCAAGCTCTATCAACTTTATGAAGGGCGCACTTTGCTACTCCGATTATCTGCTCACTGTTAGCCCAACGTATGCCCGTGAGCTGCAGACAGAGCACTTCGGAGAGGGAATGGATGATATCTTCCGTCGTCGTCAAAGTGTTCTGCGTGGTATTTTGAACGGCATTGACATTGGTGCGTGGTCACCTGCAAGCGATCCTTACATTCCACAGAACTTCTCGGCACGTCATATGGAGGGTAAAGCTGAGTGTAAGCGTCAATTGCAAGAAGAGCTGGGACTTGAGGTAAATCCAGATGTACCTCTTGCGGTAATGGTTACGCGCTTGACCAACCAGAAGGGTTTGGGCCTGATTCGCTATGCGATGGACCGTCTCATTTGTGCAGGTATTGAAGTTGCTGTTTTAGGAACGGGCGATGCCGAACAAGAAGATGCTATGCGCTTCTTTGATGAGCACTATGGCAACCGTATGGCTGCACGTATTGAGTTTGATATTGCGCTTTCTCACCGCATATATGCAGGTGCGGATATGTTCTTGATGCCATCAGAGTTTGAGCCTTGCGGTCTTTCTCAGATGATTTCTATGCGTTATGGCACGCTTCCTATTGTTCGCGAGACGGGCGGTCTGGCAGATTCTGTAAAACCGTACAACCAGTTTACGGGAGAAGGAACCGGCTTTAGTTTTGCCAATCAAAACGCAGATGAAATGGCAGATATTATTCTGTACGCCGCCGATGTTTATAGAAACGATAAACAAGCGTGGACAAATCTTGTAAAACAGGCGATGGCAGAGGACTTTAGTTGGCATAACGCTGCAAATGAATATCTTGACGTGTATCATTTACTACACCCTGAAATTATCAGGTATGTACGTCGTCGAGATTGGTAAGAATGCAGGCTTTTCACAACACCTCAAACATTGTTTGTAGAGATCCAAAAGGCGCGGTAGAACTAGGTACTTCAGCAACAATCAGAATATTTGCTTGGGACGATGATGTTCAATCAGTAACGCTTCGTCTCTGGCAAGAGTATGGCCCTGAATTGTCTCCAGAGGCCCAAGCTCTGTCTGGCGAGAAATGCGTTGTGATGCAAAAGAGTGATTTTGCTGGCGCGCTTCCGACTGATGTACCTGACTATGCGCAGTGCTTTGAGGCAATTGTTAAACCAGCTGCTACGGGCCTTATTTGGTATCGTTTTGAGCTTCAGGCTTCTGACGGAGCAGTTTGGTCATATGGTGCTCAAGAAAGTAGATGCACCGGTGTTGGTAGCTTTGCCTATGGCGAGCCACCATCATTTCAGATTACTTGCTATGAGCCTCGTGGTAGCTTTGCGGGTGTAGAAGATCCTAGCTGGTACAAGGGTGGAGTTGTCTACCAGATTTTCCCCGACAGGTTTGCGCGAGATGTAAACTGGCACGAACGTACCAAGCAAGCACTTGCTGTTCCAAGAAATGGGGTTTCTCGCCAGCTGGTTGAAGATTGGGAGAAGACTCCTGAGTATCAGCGAGATGCCAACGGCCGCGTGACTGAGTGGGATTTCTACGGCGGTTCTTTAGCTGGTATTGAAGAGAAGCTTTCCTATTTGGAAAACCTTGGAATAACTGCGCTTTATTTGAATCCAATCTATGCTGCTTCTAGTAATCATCGCTACGATATTGCGGATTATTTGGAAGTCGATCCCGTGTTAGGCACTGTAGAGGATTTTGAACGCCTCTGCGTTAAAGCTGCTGAGCATGGTATTTCCATTATTTTGGATGGCGTTTTTAATCATTGTGGCGCTGATTCAAAATACTTTAATAAATTTTCTAACTACTCTGAACCAGGAGCAGTTCAGCAGGCTGGCTCTGCCTATGATAAGTGGTTTACGTTCCATGAGGATGGAACATATGAGAGTTGGTGGGGTGTTGATGCACTGCCAACTATTGTGTCTGAAAATCCTGACTACCAGGAGTTTATTTGTGGCGAGAATGGCGTTATTAGAACGTGGCTGCACCGAGGTGCTCGCGGTTGGCGCTTAGACGTTGCAGATGAAATTTCCGATTCATTTATTCAAAAGATTCGTGCTGCTGCACTTGCAGAGCGTAGTGATGCGGTCATTATTGGAGAGGTCTGGGAGGACGCAAGTAACAAGCGTGCGTATGGAAAACTCAGGCATTACCTTGAGGGCCTAGAGCTTGATGGTCCTATGAATTATCCTCTGCGTAAATCTATTCTTTCATTTTTGATGAATGAAGCTGGCGCTGAGGCAACTGTTTCAGCTCTTGAAGAGCTGTGGGAAAACTATCCTCACGAGGCGTTTTATTCTTGCCTCAACGTGTTTGGAACACATGATAAAGAGCGACTGATTAACGTAGTTGCTGGAGCTCCTGCTCCCGATTCTCTTTCTGCTCATGAACAGGTAACGTACAGACTTTCTGCTGATCAACGTGGTCTTTCTAAAGCTCGTATGTGGCAGACGGCCGTACTACAGATGACACTTCCCGGTGTTCCGTCTATTTATTATGGCGATGAGATGGGTGTTGAGGGATTTGTTGATCCAACAAATCGTTCGACAATGCCATGGCCTGGAAGTAGCCCTCGTGCGGACTTAGATTACTTGCATATGTACCGCAATGCTATTGCGCTCAGGAAAACCCTTCCACTACTGGTAAATGGCTCGTTTGAACCGTTTGTCCCAGAATGTGGATCTGATGATGTTCTGGCATTTTGGCGTAAGCCCCTTCAAAAAGATGAGCAGCAAGAGCAGCAGGGCAAAGCCGCTTCTAGCGTCTGTGTTCTAGTAAACAAGAGCCGCTCAGATGCAAAAACAGTCTATGTTTCTGTACCTCAAAATATGCAGGTTATTGACGTTATTAGTGGCCAAGCAGTCCCCGTTAAGGACGGCAAAGCAGAGGTCTTTTTGTGGCAGCTTGGATGTACGGTTTTAAACGTGCAGCCAGCTCACAGGCTGCAAAAGCCTCTTGAGCCTGGTATGGGAGTGCTTGCTCACATTACTTCTTTGCCTGTCGATGAGAACTCCGCAATTACGCCAGGTCAAAAGCTTGGCGTTATTGGACGTGCAACCTCTGAGTTCATCGATTTTCTCGCCAAATCTGGTCAGAAGTATTGGCAGATTTTGCCTGTTAGTCCAACCGATGAGTACGACTCTCCTTACGCGGGAATTTCTGCCTTTGCAGGAAACATCAATCTGCTTGACCAAACTGCAATGGAGAGAGTCATTTCTGAGTGCAATGATTCTCAGAGCAGGCGAGCTGCTGAGTATCAGACATTTCTGGCGAGAAACTCATATTGGCTTGATTCGTATGCAACGTTTTGCGCTATCAAAGACCTTCTTGGTGAGGGAGCGTGGCAGGAGTGGCCTGAGCAGTATCGTCGCTGGTCACAAGAGCTTCTTGAGCGTCCTGAGCTTACCCAAGCAATTGAGCTTCACCAAAAGTATCAGTTTGCCTTTGAGGTAATTTGGAGCCAGACTTTAGCGGAGGCTCACGCAAAGGGTATTCAGATTATTGGTGATATGCCCATGTTTGTTTCAGAGGATTCTGCTGATGTTTGGGCACATCCAGAACTTTTTGCTTTAGATGATACTGGTCATACGGAGCTTCAAGCTGGTGCTCCCGCTGATGCTTTTTCTCAGGATGGTCAGCTGTGGGGCAATCCAACCTATACCTGGAAGGCTCATAAAGATGAGGGCTATCGTTGGTGGATTGAACGTTTCCGTAGGTCTTTCTATCTGTATGACTACACGAGGCTTGACCACTTTATTGGCTTTACCTCTTACTATGCTATTGAGCAGGGAAAAACTGCTGCTGAGGGAGCGTTTAAGTTTGGTCCTGGGGTTGAATTATTTGAAGTTGCTTATAGGCAGCTTGGTCCGCTGCCTTTTATTGCGGAAGATTTAGGAGCAGTTACTCCTGCCGTCCGCGCACTACTTTCTCAGACAGGGTTCCCCGGAATGAGTGTCATACAGTTTGCTGACGGAGATTGCAGGCATTCTTTTGCTCCATCTCAGAACTCTCTTGTGTATAGCGGAACTCACGATACGCAAACACTGATGGGTTTTGTAGAGGAGCGCTTTACAGGCGTTCAAGCAACTGATGAATCGAAGCAGATTTTTAAGCAGCTTATGGAGCAAGTAGTTAGCACTTCTAATGCAGTGGTTATTTTGCCGCTACAGGATGTCTTAGGTCTTTCTGACGATGCTCGTATGAACATTCCTGGTAAGGCTGAAGGCAATTGGTCTTGGCAGGTTAAAAAGGACATGCTTACGCAGGAGGTCATTGCGGAATTGCAGAGTTATGTTGAACTGCATCAGAGCAAGACCAGCGCTTAGAGATAGTTTTTCGTTACAACAAAAAGGTCCTTCTAGCCAAACGAGAAGGACCTTTTACGTGCAGATGTTTTTTTGAGTTCACTATGACATCTCTCGAGGCAAAACAATGGTAAAGCGTGTTCCTACACCCTCACGAGAGAGCACCTCAATAGAGCCGTCATGATTATCGACAATCCATTTTGCGATGGATAGTCCAAGTCCAGAACCTTCGTTGCTTTCAATACGAGCGTTGTCGGCTCTCCAGAATCTCTCAAAAATATGAGCGGCTGCTGCCTCGGACATACCCATGCCTTCATCTTCGATTGAAACTTGAACAGTTTTTTCGTTATATGCGACGTTAAAGGAAATGGTGGTTTGAGCAGCGGAATAACGAGCGGCATTTTGCACGATGATACGGATAGACTGCTTAATCATTGCGGTGTCAGCAAGCACCTGATAGCAATCGTCTGTTGGTGTACTCTGATCAAATTTCAGCGCATAGTGGTGAGTAGGATCAATCATTTCCGACTCTTCACAGACCTCAGAAGTTATCCGTGCAAGATTGAGCTTAGTCTTTGTGAGGGTATTTCTTCCTGCGTCTCCGCGTGCTAAGAAGAGGAGCTGCTCAACAAGGTCATGCATGTGTTCGCTCTCGGATTTGAGTGCAGCGATAGACTCATCTAGTACAGCCTCGTCTGTCTTACCCCATCGGTCAAGCATGTCAGTATAGCCTCGAATAACTGCTATAGGTGTGCGAAGTTCGTGGCTAGCATCGTTGACAAAACGCATCTGCTGCAACTTTGCTTCTTGCATACGACAAAGCAGTTTATTTAAGGCAATCTCAATGCTTGCAAGATCTTGGTCGCCCGTTTGAATCTTTGGAGCGTTAATATTGGCTTCTTCAATTGCCTGCTCAAGACTCTTGATTTTCTCGCCTTTTACCAGGGTTTCGTTTGTTATGGAATCAGTGGTAAGCGCATCAACGTTCACAAGTTGATCTGCTTTAAGAGCAAGTGTGTTAAGGGGCTGAAGAGCTCTTCTGACACGACGCATATCACCGAAGAATGACAACAGATCAATGATTTCCCAGATAAGAATTGCAATATACATGGGCCAGAAGCGTGCTAACTCTACGCCTAAATCAAATATTTTTGCGCCAAAAGTAGGGCCATGAACAATGTATTTTAGGCTTGAGAGTCCGTGTAAGAAAGTGAATCCAGTAAGAGAAATAGAGTGAGACTCAGTAGGGAAAAATCCGAGGTAAAAAGTACCTTGTGGAACATGCTGGTTATACATAAAAATAAAAATCAGAGCAATATTCACCAGTAAAAAGAGATTAAAGCCAACGTAATTCATCAACTTACGCCACCAAAATCCCCAGGTAATAACTCCTGCAGTCGAGGAGTCAGAACGGGTAAAGAAAGGCTTTTTATGCTCTTGTATAGTGGAGTGATTATGCTTCTCTGATGACATATCCGACTCCACGAACAGTAGTAATTAGCTTGATGTTATAGCGGTCGTCAATTTTTGCACGTAGATGGGCAATATGTACATCCACGTTATTAGTTTCTCCGGCAAACTCATAACCCAAAGCTTCAGAAGCAATACGCTCACGGCTCATGACAACGCCAGCGTGCCCCATAAGCATACGGAGGACTTCAAATTCCTTAGTGGTGAGTTCAATCGTATCGTTCTTGACACAGACTTCTCTACGATCGACATCAAGCGAGACACCTTTAATTGTAAAGGTGCTTGTAGCAGCTGTTTGAGGAATTGTCGGGGAGTTTAAACTGTCTGCCTCATGATGCTTGAGTGCCACTCGAATGCGGGCGAGAAGTTCCTCTATCGCAAAAGGTTTGGTGAGGTAGTCATCTGCACCCGCATCGAGACCAGCTACTTTATCCATAACCGAATCACGAGCAGTAAGCATGATAGTTGGCGTGTTTTTCTCGCGACGAATCCTTCTGAGAACTTCTAGACCATTAAGCTTGGGGAGAAGTACATCAAGCAAGATAAGGTCGTAGTCATTTGACAGTGCTTTTTCAGCTCCGGTTCTTCCGTCAAGAGCTTTGTCTACCTCATATCCCTCGTGTGTAAGTTCGAGTTCTATAAATCGTGCAATTTTTTCTTCATCTTCAACGATAAGAACCTTAATCATTTTCTCGCCTAAATATCGAAGTTTTCTATTTTAGGTTTGGAACCAATTTCATTTTATTTTTTGTCGATGACGTCTTTTTTAATGGATCCCGCTGCATCTGCAGCCTTATCCATTGCCTCATTTACATCAACAACAATAGGATAAGCTCCCTGAATGTGATAACGCATCTCAAAGAACAAGCCAATGATAAGTAACCAGAACGTAGCGCCCCAGAGGAACAGGCCAACAATTGGAATAATTACCGGCATGGCCATGAACTGCTCACCGCGACGAGTAACAATGAATTTTGTTTCAACGCTTTTATGGAACAACTCTTTGCACTTCTCCCAGAGAGAAGACATATTCTCTGAGAAATCAGACTTTTTGCTTGATTCTTGGTAGGCAATTTGAGCTGCTTCCATTTCTGGAGAAACGTCTGACTGTGCAGCTGACTCAGTAGTATAGTTTGCAGTCTGCTTAGTGGACTTGCCCTGCTTCTCGAGCCAAATAATTGCATCAAGAACATTATCATCACAAGCGTCAAGTGCTGCCTTTGCGTCCTCGTAGCTTACGCCGCACTTCTCGCGAATTACTTCAACCTTTTCGAGCTTTTCCATGATCAGCTTCCTTTCGAGATGTTAAAGACGCCTCTCGTCTTCGTGATACATGGTCTCTTATAAAGATTAACCAATTATTGAGGTTAGATTAAGCTTTTATAAGTATTTTAATGGGATTGTTTACACGTCTTAATTACAGGCAGTGCGCTTACCACTTACCGATTATTTAGAAAATAATCTTGTTTTAGCAGTTGAGCAGTTTGAAACTAATAAGTAGTTATCTATGACTAACTTTTGGCAGTTAAGTTTTCTGTCAGAGCCAGCCTGATTTACAGATACATGTAATGAGTTTGTGACAGGAGGCGGTGTGGGTATGGCAAATCGTCAGAACCAAAGTGTTCAAGCTACTGAGTTCAACCAAAATACAAAACAGAATCCTCAGCAATCTGAAGTAAATCCCGTTGCGGTGTTGCTCGAGTGGTCAGACAGAAAAGGTATGTACGCGCTTTCTGTCATCCTTGCCATTATTGGCGTTTTGGGAGGAATGGTTCCCTACGTTGCCGCAGGCAACATGGTGGTTGGTATCTTTAATGGAATTCAAGAATGGTCGTTTTACCTGTATTGGGGACTTATAGCGGGTCTTAGTTATTTAGTAAAAATAGTTTTTCACCATCTTTCAACTATCGTTTCTCATAAGGCAACGTTTGCGACAATTGCAAACATGCGCACCCGAGTGGCAAAGAAGCTGACCACTATCCCCATGGGATATGTGCTTGATACGCCATCCGGCTCTCTTAAACGATTGTTAGTCGAAAAGATCGATAGTATTGAAACCACACTTGCCCATGCAGTTCCTGAACTTACTTCAAACCTTACAGCTGCTTTTGCGGTTTTTGTGTACCTCATTGTTTTGGATTGGCGTCTTGCTCTTGCTGCTCTACTCACTATTATTGTGGGACTTGCCTGTTTATCAGGCATGATGAAAGACTATGAGTATTGGTATCAGAATACTATCGTAACTGGTAAAGAGATGAACAATGCTTCAGTTGAGTATGTGTCAGGAATTGAGGTAATTAAGGCTTTTGGGCAGTCCGCTAGCTCTTACGAGAAGTTTTCAAAAGCTGTTTATGCCTCTGCCCATGCTTTTATTGATTGGATGAGTCACTGCCAAATCTGGCAGGATGCCATGCTGTCAATTGCTCCTGCAACGTTAGTAACGGTATTACCCCTTGGATGCTTGTTTGTGCTTCAGGGAACTCTTTCTCCTTCTACTTTTGTTATGTGTGCCGTGCTTTCTTTAGGAATTTTTCAGCCGCTCTTTGAAGCGATGAGCTTTATGGATTCTCTTGCGCAGGTTGGCTCTGTAGTTAAAGAAATTTCTGAGGTTTTGAATTACCCAGATCAGATGAGAGCCACGGCTCCCTGTACGCTTGAGGGCACTGAAATTAAACTGAGTGATGTTCGTTTCTCGTACGGAAGCAATGAAGTAATCCATGGGATTACTTTAGATATTGAGCCAGGACAAGTTACGGCGCTTGTTGGTCCAAGTGGATCAGGTAAATCTACTGTTGCACGGCTTATCGCAGGTTTCTGGGATCCAAATGAAGGGTCTGTTTCTATTGGAGGACAAGATATTCGCTCCTGCACTCCATCTCAACTCGCAGACCTTGTAGCGTACGTTGATCAAGATAGCTACCTTTTTGATGAAACTATTATGGAAAATATCAGGATGGGTAAAAAAGATGCCACCGATGAAGAGGTAATTGCTTGTGCAAAAGCTTCTGGATGCCACAACTTTATCCAATCGCTTCCACATGGCTATCAAACGGTTGTAGGAGGCTCGGGAGGACATCTTTCTGGTGGCGAGCGTCAGCGCGTAGCAATTGCTCGAGCTATGCTCAAAAATGCGCCTATTATCATGCTTGATGAAGCAACGGCCTACGCAGATCCAGAGTCCGAAGCAGAAGTTGAATCTGCAGTTGCAAAGCTGGTGGCTGGTAAAACGCTGGTGGTTATCGCGCACCGTTTATCAACCGTACAAAATGCCGACAAAATTGTTGTTGTTAATAATGGCTCCATTGAAGCTGAGGGTACGCACGAGCAGCTTATGGAGACATGTCCGCTCTATGCAACCATGTATCGCGCTCATATCGGCGCACTTGATGAGGCTTAAGGAGGGGAGTAGCAATGTTATCTGTCTTAAAAATGTACTTTCAGTTTGGAAGTTCTTATCGCCAGAAACTCTACAAAGGTCTTTTCTTCACCGTACTTAGCTGTCTCTTTGAAGGCGTGGAAATAACGGCGCTGTGGATTGTATTTTCAGCTCTTACTACTGATACGCTTTCAACCCAGACTATATTTATTGTTTTGGGAGTAATGCTTTTAAGCATCATGGGAACATTTGTCTGCTCTCATTTTAAGAGTGAAAATTTTTGTGATGCTAATTTTAGTATGGCTGGTACCAAGCGTGCGGAAATTGGCGATACATTTCGCCGCTTACCTATGGGTTACTTTAACGAGAATAGCCTGGGCGAAGTAACGGCTGTTATGACTAATCAGTTAGATGTAATGCAAAATCTTGGTGCTCTGCTCTATATGATGGTTGTTGGTGGCTTAGCCTTGACCGCAATTATTGTTATATTCTTGTTTGTGTTTTGTTGGCAACTAGGCCTTATAACTGCAGCTACGTTTGTTCTTTTCTGCATTACTATGGAGCTGCTCCAGGCCTACGTGCGCAATGTATCAGATAAGTATGTAGCTGCTAATACCACCTTAATCAGCACTGTTCTTGAATATGTCCGCGGAATCAGTGTAGTAAGGGCGTTTTCTCTTATTGATGATGCTGAAGGAAAGTTTGCCAAAGCAGTTGACGATTGTCGCGTTCAAGCGCTTAACCTCGAGCTTAAGGCGCTTCATTTCTCAGTTTTGCAAATGGTCATCTCCAAGGCTACCAGCATTATCATGTGCCTGGTATCAGTTGGTTTATGGCTCTCGGGAACACTTGATACAGCTGCTTGTTTAACCGTAGTAGTTATGTCATTTATGTTATTCAGTCGCCTAGAATCCGCTGGCCGTTTTTCAACTATTCTGCGTGCTCTAGAAATTGCAATGGAACAAACAAATGCTATTCTCGCCACCCCCGCAATGGAGGAGGGAGAGGGTCTTGAGAAGGCGCCATCTTGCGACATCGAACTTTCGCATGTTTCGTTTGGCTACGATGACCGGCAAATTCTTGAAGATGTCAGCCTTTCTATTCCTGCAGGCACCTCCTGTGCCATTGTAGGCCCCAGCGGATCAGGTAAGACAACGCTTGTCCGCTTGATTGAACGTTTCTGGGATGTGAATTCAGGCAAGGTTATGCTTGGCGGACGCGATGTGCGCGACTATAAAGTCGATGCACTTCTACAAAATTTCTCTACCGTTTTCCAGGGCGTATTCCTTTTTGATGACACTATCGAGAACAACATCAAGTTTGGTAATCCAAGCGCAACTCATGAACAGGTAGTTGATGCTGCTCGCCGTGCTTGTTGTGAGAAGTTTATTGAGGCATTACCTAATGGCTATGAGACACGTTTAGGTGAAGGTGGCTCAATGCTCTCTGGTGGCGAGCGTCAGCGTCTCTCTATTGCTCGTGCCATTTTAAAAGATGCGCCAATCGTGGTGCTAGATGAGGCTACGGCCAATGTTGATCCAGAAAACGAGCTTGAACTCCAGCGCGCAATCGCCGAGCTTACAAAGTCAAAAACCGTCATCATGATTGCTCATCGTTTAAAAACAGTGCGCAATGCTAATCAGATACTTGTCCTGGATAAGGGTCGTATTGTTCAGCGGGGAACCCATGAATCTCTCATGAAAGAAGGCGGTATCTACGCTGATTTTGTTAACATGCGCGAGAAAACCGTCGGCTGGAAAATTGCGTAACTACTGGCAAGCCACTGAGAAATATCATACGTAAAAAATATGCACCCAAGCAAGCGCTTGGGTGCATATAACGTTAAAGCTGAAATGCGGTTTACTGAACCTGGCAGATCATAGCAACATTAGTTGAAGTGGTGTAGTCACCAAGACGTGGGCTTGTCTGAGGATCGCCTGCGGTGAGAACAACAATATCTCCAGTCTCAACAATGCCAACTTCTTTAGCAACGTTCAGTGCGTTGTACATGGTGTTAGACAGAGAACCCTGCTCAGTTGTCTTAAATGCATAGACGCCCCAATAGAAGCAGGTACGACGAACTGCCTCATCAGATGGAGACATTGCATACAGAGGACGCTTTGGACGGAAGTTAGAAACAAGGCGAGCAGTGCGGCCAGAGTGTGTTGGGCAGATGATGCACTTAGCGTCAACACGGATTGCCATATCAACTGCAGCAAAGCCTGTAGCGCCGTTGACGTTCTTAAGGCCCTCACGCTGGTGATAGACATCCTTGACTGGCAGGTACTTCTCGGTTTCCTTGCAGATGGAAGCCATGGTCTTTACTGCCTCAACAGGGTATTTACCAGCTGCAGACTCACCAGAAAGCATGACGCAGTCAGTGCCGTCGTAGATTGCGTTAGCAACGTCCGTAACCTCTGCACGGGTTGGGCGAGGGTTGCGAATCATAGAGTCAAGCATCTGAGTTGCGGTGATGACAGGCTTGTAAGCATCGTTGCATTTCTTGATGATAGTCTTCTGGATGTGAGGAACCTCAGCTGCAGGAACCTCAACGCCAAGGTCACCACGGGCAACCATGATGCCGTTAGAAGCTGCAAGAATCTCGTCGAAGTTCTTTACGCCAAGAGCAGACTCAATCTTAGGGAAGATCTGTACGTTAGGAGTACCCATCTCACGGCAGATGTTACGAATCTCCTCAACCGCAGCGCCATCACGGATGAAGGAAGCAGCGATTGCGTCAATACCAAGCTCGCAACCAAACATGATGTCTGCGCGGTCCTGCTCAGTGACGGAAGGAAGGCCAATGTTGACGTTAGGAACGTTTACGCCCTTCTTCTCGCCAAGCTCACCACCGTTGATGATCTTGCAGTGCATGTCAGTGCCCTCAACGTGATCAACCTCGAGGCCAATGAGACCGTCATCAATGAGGATGATGGAGCCCTTCTTGACCTCTTTTGGAAGGTTCTTGTAGTCAAGTGAGAAGCGCTGAGCGTTACCGATGACGTCATCATCAGTGGTGACAATAACGGAATCACCAGTAGTAAGGGTGACCTTCTTGCCATCCTCGAGAAGACCGGTGCGAACCTCAGGACCCTTTGTATCAAGCATGATAGCAATAGGAATACCAAGCTCATCAGAGATAGAACGAACGCGACCAATCATAGTGCGGTGATACTCATGGCTACCGTGCGAGAAGTTAAAACGTGCGACGTTCATACCAGCAAGAATGAGCTCACGAAGGACCTCATCACTTTCTGTAGCAGGACCCATAGTACAAACAATCTTGGTCTTTTTGCGAGCCATATCTCTCCTTTTCATAGGAATTGAAATCACATTCGAATATCAATAGTAACCGTTTTCAGAGCGTTTGTTTCTCTGGTACTTAGCAAACCACACTTTTATCAACATAGTCAGTACCCTCAGCAAAAGCAGTTGCGTTATCTAGCGTAACCTGAGCAATCTGAGCAAGTGCCTCATGAGTAAAGAATGCCTGGTGACTGGTCATAACAACGTTAGGGAAAGAGCAAAGTGTGGAGGTAATTGAATCAAAAACCTCGGCGCCGCGGTCCTTATAGACGTTTGGATTTTCCTCTTCATAAACGTCAAGGCCACAAGCACCAATTTTGCCAGAAAGAATGCCACGAATAAGGGCATTGGTGTCGATAAGTCCGCCACGACCAGTATTAACGAGGATGACACCATCTTTCATCTTTCCGATGGTCTTATCGTTAATCATGTGGTAGCTCTCGTCATTCAAGAAAGCGTGGAGTGAGATGAAGTCTGAACGCTCCCAAAGTTCATCGTAGCTGACATACTCATCAACAACGTGCTCGTCATTGACAAGGCTCATGTTTGGATACAGGTCTGCACCAAGAACGTGCATACCAAATCCCTTGCAAATACGGCAGAGCGCTGCGCCAATACGACCAGTTCCAACAATGCCGGCAGTTTTACCGTGAAGCGTATCGCCAACAAGGCCAACAAGCGAGAAGTTATTCTCGCGAATTCTGATGTAACCACGGTGAATACGACGGTTAGCAGCAAGTGCAAGACCCATTGCGTGCTCTGCGATTGCTTCAGGGGAGTAAGCAGGTACGCGCGTAACCGTAATACCAAGGTCTTTAGCAGCGTTAACATCGACAGCATCAAAGCCAGCGCAGCGCATAAGTAGAAGCTTAACGTCAAAGCCGGCAAGAATCTCAAGAGTCAGAATTGAAGCATCTGCATTAACAAAAGCACAGACAGCATCATAGCCCTTAGCAAAGCCTGCGGTCATAGGCGTAAGGTTTGACTCAATGTAGTCGATTGAAACATCTGGATACTTTGGAAGCTCAAGGTTGAAAGAATCCTTGTCATAACTTTGAGCACCATAAAACAGGATTTTCATAACTGCCTCCTTGCCAAAACTAACGTTTGGCTTATGTTGTTATCTACTGCGCTTATTGTACCCCTTGGATAACAATTATTTGCCACATAACAGGAGTTTTAAGAAATATTTATGAGGTTTGAAAAAAGAAAGAATACGGTAAAATGATAGAGCATTGTAAGGTCCTATGATAGGACGTTGTAAGGTCCTGACACGGCAACCTTGGTGAGCCCTTGCCCCTCTCCTGGGGAATTATGATCGGGCATCAATCTGTCAGGTAGAAACCCAGGAGGAACTTTGAAAGAGTATCTTTCAAGTGCGGCTGATGTTATCAGTGCGCAAAAAACTGATGCTGAAGCTGGATTGTCTGATGTAGAGGCAGCTTCACGTCTTGAGGCTCATGGCCTCAACAAGCTTAAAGAAGCACCGAAGGAATCAATTATTAAAAGATTCTTTGCACAAATGGCTGACCCCATGGTCATCATGCTTCTTGTTGCTGCTGCTATTTCTGCTGCTGAGGGAATATATACCGGAGAAGGCGGAATTGCAGAAGTTGTTATTATTCTGTTTGTTGTTGTTATTAACTCTGTACTTGGCGTGGTCCAGGAAGGCAAGGCTGAGGAAGCTCTTGCTGCCCTGCAAGAGATGAGTGCAGCTCAGAGTAAGGTTATAAGGAACGGTCGCCTTGAGACTGTTGCCTCAACCGAGCTAGTCGTGGGAGATATTATCCTTCTTGAGGCAGGTGACTCCGTCCCAGCTGACTGCCGCATTCTCGAAAGTGCTTCCATGAAGGTAGAGGAATCTGCGCTCACAGGTGAATCAGTTCCTGTCGAGAAACACACAGAGACCCTCAGTCTTGCTGAAGGTACCGATGATATTCCTTTGGGTGACCGAAAGAATATGTGCTACTCCGGATCTATTGTGGTCTATGGACGCGGTCGTGCGGTTGTTGTTGCTACCGGTATGGATACCGAGATGGGTAAGATTGCAGATGCAATTTCCCAGGCAGAAGATGGTCAGACCCCACTCCAGATTGCCCTTGATAAGCTTTCACACACGTTGACTATTCTTGTTGTTGGCATTTCACTGCTTGTTTTTGTAACGGGCTTCATCAAGCATGGCACTGAGATGCTTAGCAACTTTGATCTTGTTCTAAGCACCTTTATGGTTGCAGTTTCTCTTGCAGTAGCTGCAATTCCAGAAGGCCTTGCTGCTGTTGTTACCATTGTTCTTTCTATGGGCGTCACCAGAATGAGTGAGCGTCACGCCATTGTCCGCCGTCTTACTGCAGTTGAGACCCTTGGTTGTACTCAGGTTATCTGCTCTGATAAGACCGGTACGCTAACTCAGAACAAGATGACTGTTGTTCGTCACGAGACAGAAAACCTTGACGCACACGTGCGTACCATGGCGCTGTGCTCTGATGCTACCTGGGATGATATTGAGCAGGTAGCAAAGGGCGAGCCAACTGAGGCTGCTCTTGTTGCAGATGCTGCAAAACTTGGCTACACCACAAGCGACCTTGCTTCTTCTCGCCCTCGTATTGGCGAGGCACCTTTTGATTCTTCTCGTAAGATGATGTCTGTAGTGGTGCGCACTCGTTCCGGTAAGGTTGTACAGCACACCAAGGGTGCACCTGATGAGGTAATTGCTCGCTGCACCAAAATTATGACAAGTGATGGCATTATTGACCTCACCGATGAGGCTCGTTCTGAGATTTTGGCACAGAACAAGTCCATGGCTGATCAGGCACTGCGCGTTATGGCATCTGCTCGTCGTGACTGGGGAACAGAAGCACCTCAAAGCTATGATCCAGCTACGCTTGAGCATGACCTGGTCTTTGTTGGACTTTCTGGCATGATTGACCCTGTTCGCCCAGAGGTTAAAGGAGCTGTTGCAGAGGCGCATAGCGCTGGTATGCGTACCGTTATGATTACAGGCGACCACATTGATACTGCGGTTGCTATTGCCATTGAACTGGGTATTATTACTGATCGCTCTCAGGCAATTACCGGTGCACAGCTTGATAAGATTTCTGATGAAGAGTTTGAGCAGCGCATTGAGACTCTTGGTGTCTATGCTCGTGTTCAGCCTGAGCATAAGGTACGCATTGTTGATACCTGGCGCAAGAAGGGCATGGTTACGGCCATGACGGGTGACGGCGTTAACGATGCGCCTTCCATTAAGCGCGCTGATATTGGTATCGGTATGGGCATTACTGGTACCGACGTAACCAAGGGCGTTGCAGATATGGTTTTGGCTGACGATAACTTTGCCACCATCATTAGTGCCTGCGAAGAGGGTAGACGCATCTACGACAACATCCGTAAGTGCATTCAGTTCCTTTTGAGCTCCAACCTTGCTGAGGTTATCTCCGTCTTTATTGCGTCTCTGGTTGGTTTTACTATTCTTCAGCCCACCCATCTTTTGTGGATTAACCTGATTACTGACTCTCTGCCAGCGCTTGCTATGGCTACCGAGAAAGCTGAGCCAGGTATTATGAAGCGTAAGCCTCGTAATCCCAAGGATGGTATTTTTGCTGGCGGCGTTGGCTTTGACTGTGTTGTTCAAGGTTCCATCATTGCTCTTCTGACCCTGGTCAGCTATTTCATTGGTCACTATTACGAGTACGGTACCTTTGATATTTCTCAGGTTATTGCTAACCCAGAAGCTGGCGTTGAGGGTATGACCATGGCATTCTTGACGCTTTCTATGGTTCAGATGTTCCACTCTTTCAACATGCGTTCCCTGCGTAGCTCAATCTTTAAACTTACCAGTCAGAACAAGTGGTTGTGGGGTTCTTTTGCCCTGTCTCTTGTTCTTACCTTTGTAGTTATTGAGACACCACTTTCTCAGGCATTTGGTTTTGCCGAGATTGGCTTTGAAGAGTACGCAGCGGCAATGCTTCTAGCTGCATCAATCATTCCTTTGATGGAGCTCTATAAGGCTGTTATGCGCTCTGTACAGAAGAACAAGGCATAAGGCAGAGGAGTATTCTTGTCCGCTAAGCGTACAAAAAGTTCCAAAAAACTAGGAGCCGGCAGGACTCAAGGGTCTCTGCCGGCCCTTTCTTCATTGCTGGACGTTCCAACGTTTGATCAGCTGACTCCATCGTCGGTTCAGACGCAGGCCTATGAAGGCATCGTGTCTGAGCTTGAAGCCCAAGGGGTTTCTCGCCAGACGATGACTATGGCTTGCGTGGTCCGTCTGG
>CALBBS010000272.1 GCA_937926845.1 uncultured Atopobium sp.
CTGCTTCTACGGCGCTAACCAGCTTGGAGCCCTGAGAAAGCTCTCCAGACTCCATCAAATCTGCAACGGTATCAGAGAAGCCGTCAATCTCACGAAGGCGCGTAGTTGCACCAAGCATCAGCCTATAAACAGGCTCGGCAATCTCAACTGCTTCCTCATTAAGAAGTGGCGAGAAAAACTTGGTAAGCAGCTGGGTTCCTCTAAGAGCAAACCTAAATGCTGCAATAACTGCAGGGTCTTCTGGATGAGCGCGGAACTCCGTGTACGCGTCTTCCAGATTGGTTGCTGCATGAGCGCAAGCCTCATCAAGAGCGTCAAGCGTTTCCCAAGGCTGAGTGGAAGGACCACTGACCAGCCAAAGAAGCTTTCCATGAGGCTCTCGAACGTCTCCAAGCTGCTTCCAGACGCACTCGTGTTGATGACCAAGCGAACCACGTACGTCAATAGCGCACACGGCGCCCTTTGTCAGCGGAAGTTCAAATCCCAGCAGAGTCTCTGCAACATAACCCAAAAATGGGGCGTGACCAACAAGAATAAGCGTTTCTGCATCAGCGTGCTCAAGCTCTGCCTGAAGTGCAGGAAGATCTTGATCGTAAAGGGAGTCATGAATCTCTAGGCCCTCAGAATCCAGCGCTTCTGCCACAATCTCTGCGGTCTCAAGTGCGCGAAGAGCGGGACTTGTCCAAATCTCAGCCTCTTCCCCCTCTGGTCCCAACAGTCCAAAGATATGAGGATAATTGGCAGATAAAGCCCTCTGACCAGCACGTGTGAGCTCTCGACTCATGTCTTCAGAGCCACGTTCAGATACACCATGTCTAACAAGAACCAAAGTCTTTACCATGTTTACCTCCGCTGGTCATCTGCAGAAAACTGCTTCTTATAGCGTAATAGGACGCCCGCGCAATTTTGCACGAACGTCCTATTTTTACTGCCAACGGGCAAATATATCGGTATATGGCGAGAAAAACTTTATATCTCGCATCTCTGCTATGCAGTTTTTGCATAACGACTATGCATAATCTGCACGCAAAAATCTAACTTGAAAGGCTTGGCAACTGTAGCGATTAAGCTAGCACACCAATCGCGCTCCGCCACACCGCCTGTGACCTGCAATCTTAGAAGTCAGCGTTGCCAACGGTACGAGGATGAGGAATAACGTCGCGGATGTTATCCACACCGGTGAGGTACATAACAAGACGCTCAAAGCCAAGACCAAAGCCAGAGTGTGTGCAAGAGCCGTAACGACGAAGATCCAAGTAATACTTGTAATCGTCAGGGTTCATACCAAGCTCAACAATGCGCTTCTCCAGAAGCTCAAGACGATCTTCTCGCTGTGAGCCACCAATGATCTCACCAATGCCTGGAACAAGGCAGTCAGCTGCGGCAACAGTCTTGCCGTCATCATTAAGGCGCATATAGAAGGCCTTGATTTCTGCTGGATAATCAGTGACAAAGATTGGCTTTCCAAAGTGCTGCTCGGTGAGGTAGCGCTCGTGCTCAGTCTGAAGGTCAATGCCCCACTCAACAGGGTATTCAAACTTCTGACCAGCCTTTACTGCCTCCTGCAGAATCTCAATAGCCTCAGTATAAGAAACACGAGAGAACTGAGAAGTTGCAACATGGTTCAGGCGCTCAAGCAGACCCTTATCCACAAACTTATTGAGCATCTCAAGCTCAGCTGGGCAGTG
>CALBBS010000273.1 GCA_937926845.1 uncultured Atopobium sp.
CTTCAGCCAGCAGTAAGTCTAGCTCACAGAAGAGTTCAACACGAGCAGCAAATCGGCCGCCTGGCTTTCGAGCGCCCTTGGCAACAGCTCGACGTTCTTCTCCCGAATCGGAGAGCATGGTTAAAATGAGGTCTTGCTCAGCGAGTTTTGTTCTATCAAGCACAATTGCTTTAAGACGCGCGCTCTTTCTACCAGGCACAACTAGTCCTCAGTTGAGTAACCCAGGCGCTTAATCTCGTTGGCATCACGTCTCCAGAGAGGTTGAACGCGAACCTGCAGGTCAAGGTAAACCTTGCGACCAAACAATTTCTCCAGATCTTTTCTAGCCTCAACGCCAACGCGTTTGATCATGGAGCCGCCCTGGCCAACTACGATGCCCTTTTGTCCTTCTCGCTCAACCAAAATAGTGGCAGAAATAGAGAGGTGACCATCTGTTGCAACCTCGTAAGAATCACAAACAACGGCAACGGAATGGGGAACTTCCTGACGAAGGTTCAGCAAAAGCTTCTCGCGGACAAACTCTGCTACCAGGTCTTCTGGCAATGCGTCAGTCTCCATATCCTCTGGGAACCACATAGGACCCTCAGGAAGATGCTCTGACACAAGAGAGATAAATGCCTGAATATTGAAGTCTTCTGGAGCAGAAACAACAAGCACGTCATCAAAATGTGCAAGAGCTTGTGCAGCCTCAAGCTGTTCTGCTACTTGCTCTGGAGTTGCAATGTCAGCCTTGGTAATAACCAGAAGCTTAAAGGCGGCATGCGCCTGCTCAACATGATTGGCAACCCATTCATCTCCACGACCAACAGGCTTAGTAGCGTCAATCAAAAAAGCAATGACATCAGCGTCATTAAGCTCGCCAAGCGCTGCCTTGTTGAGTTCTTTTCCAAGAGCGTCTTTGGGCTTGTGGAGGCCTGGAGTGTCTACAATGACCAGCTGGGAGTTTTCTCCGTTTACCACTGCCCTAAAGCGACGTCGTGTTGTCTGGGCAACAGGGCTTGCAATGGCTACCTTCTGGCCCATACATGCGTTTAACAGCGTGGACTTACCAACACTAGGGCGACCAACTAAAGCAACAAAGCCGCTCCTAAATGGAGTGGTCTCAGATGTAGTGTTTTCAGAAACTGAATTGGTAGTCATGTATCCTCCAACTTACCAATGAAAAATCGCACGCGAGAAGATCAAGAGCCCTATAAGGGCTGCGGTAATACTAATGCAGCACGATGCAGCTGCCGCAATATCTTTAGCTTTACCAGCCATGGGGTGAAACTCTGGAGAAACCAGATCTACCACGGTTTCTATTGCTGTATTGAGAAGTTCTGTGGTTAAAACCAAACCAATACAAGCAAGAACAAGTGCCCAGCTCAGCGCATCTAAGCCGACAAACAATCCCACAAGCACGGTCACTACAGCAGCAACTGCCATACGACGCAAGTTTGCTTCCTGAGCAAATGCTTGGCGAGCGCCCTGTAGTGCAAAGAGAAGGCCGCGCTTAAAGCTTGGATGTCTGCCCTTAGATCCCGGAATCATTACTCGTCAATCCCCTCACGGTGGCGAGTCAATACAACTGGCTCAATAGTCCTATCCGTTGAAAGCAGAGCAACAAGAGCGTCTTCACGAGCCTCCATAACTTCTGCCTCATCATCTTCAATATGGTCATATCCAAGCAGGTGAAGCATGGCATGAACAAGCATAAGCCTAAACTCATCTGCCTCTGTAGTGCCATATTCTTTTGCCTGGCGAGCAATAAAATGGGGAGCCAGAATAATATCGCCCAACTCACACATCTCACCAGGAGCCAAATCTGAATCATCAGGGCGTTCTACCTCAAGTGAGATAACGTCAGTGGGCGCATTTTTTTCTCGCCACTCAAAGTTTACCTGCTGAATCTCTGCATCGCTAACAATAGAAATGGAGACCGTGCAGGGGCGCTCAACGCCCTCTTCAGAAAGTACCAGATTGCAATCGGCTTCAATCTCTTCCACAGAAATTGGCGACTCGACGCCCTCTTCGATCACAATGTCGTACTCGTTAACCACGTTACTCCCCTAGCTGTTTTTTCTCATACGCAGTGTATGCATCAACTATCTTACCAACCAACGTGTGGCGAACAATATCATTTCTATCTAAATCAACAAAAGCAACGTCTTCAAGGTTGCCAAGCACCTGTCGAGCAACATCCAAACCACTTCTGCCCACAAGGTCTCGCTGTGTTGCATCGCCCGTAATTACAAACTTTGACGAGAAACCCAGGCGAGTCAGAAACATCTTCATCTGCTCAGGAGTGGTGTTTTGAGCCTCATCCAAAATGACAAACGCATCGTTCATAGTGCGGCCGCGCATAAATGCAAGTGGCGCAATCTCAACAATCCCCTGTTCAATGAGGTTATTTGCGTACTCCATGGAAGTCATATCAAAAAGCGCATCGTAGAGCGGCCTAATGTAGGGATCCAGCTTTTCTTGAAGTGTGCCTGGAAGAAAGCCGAGAGACTCTCCTGCTTCTACAACAGGTCTTACCAGCACAATTCTGCTAATTTGTTGAGAAGTTAAGGCGGCAAGTGCCATAGCAACTGCAAGATACGTTTTACCTGTTCCTGCAGGACCAATACCAAACGTAATGGAATTGTTTGCTATTGCCTTGGTATAAGCAATTTGACCTTGTGTTTTAGGTTGAATTGCTTTGCCCTTATGCGTCACAAAGAGTGTACGTGTTCCCGTCTGCTCTAAGCTGGCGTTTCTTTTTGTACTATCAAGCAGGAGCTTTACGTCTTCAAGCGTGGGCCTAGATCCTGATTCGACCATTTGAATCAGGTGAGAAAAAATGAGCGTTAATTGTTCAATTTCTTGAGAAGTTCCCGACAAAAAGATGGCTTTACCTCTGACTGAAATAAGAGCCGCACATGACGCTTCAATTTCTCTGAGCAAACTATCAGCAGGACCTGTCAGATACAGAGGATCCACTGAATCAGGAATAGTTAAGCGAATCTGTGTTGGCTCCATGCTCCCCCAATTTACAAACGAGTAGCTTTTAGCGTTCCATTAGGTAAAACTTCATCAAAGCGCATAGCGATAAGTTCATCAAGTTCAATAGTAGGATCAACCTGGACATCAAAAAGACCGCCAGAAATTCCCCTACCAGGATACTGTACCACCACATTATCGCAGGTACCAACAAGCTTCTTAGCAGCATCAAAGCGCATAGCATTACCCAGATCACGCATTTTCTTTGCGCGCTCAGCCATCACTTTTGGATCTACCTGATTTGGGGCAGTTGCCGCAGGTGTTCCAGGTCGCTTGGAATACCTAAATACATGCATCTTTGAAAAGCCCATCTGACGACAAAACTCATACGACTCATCAAATTCTTTATCAGTTTCTCCAGGAAAACCAACGATAAGATCTGTTCCCAAAGCAATGGTTGGCAGTACCAAACGTGCTTCCTCAACAGCCTTGCGATAAAGCTCTGTCCTATACACCCTGCCCATACGAGCAAGCGTAGCGTCACATCCGGACTGAAGACAGATGTGCAAGAAAGGTGCAATTCTTCCATTGGAGGCAGCAATTACCTCTACCAAACGAGTATTTACATCTGGTGGCTCAAGAGAAGAAAGCCTCAAGCGGCCAACCTCGGTTTTTTCAAGCACATACTCGAGAAGATCAGGAAGACGTAGAATTCTTCCACCTTCATCCTCAAGTTGAGCCTTATAGCTGCCAAGGTTGATTCCCGTAAGAACAACCTCTTGAGCTCCTCTGCTCATAGCATCTTTTACCTGCAAAACAACTTCACGAGGATCAAGGGACTTACCTGCGCCACGTGCTTTCCACACAATGCAGAAGGTGCACCGATTATCGCAACCATCTTGAATTTTGATGCCAGGGCGCGTACGGCCTGTTGGAGTTGGCTTGGAGATGACAAGTCCATCGTCGCTTACGGATTCTGGTGCAAAACCTAGCTCTTCAAGAACCCTATCTGCAACTTTGTCCTTCTCGGCTTCTACAACAACGTTAGGAGCAAGCGAGGCAAGTTCATCAGCAAAAAGACTTGCAACACAACCCGTTGCTACTACAAGAGGGGCTCCTGGCATAAGCGCTGCTTTACGCACAGCTTTTCTCGTCTTAGCTTCTGCTTCTGCGGTGACAGCACAGGTGTTGATAACAATTGCCTGAGCTTCATCTTCTTCAACAATGCGACATCCCATGCGGAGCAAAGAATCCGCCATTAAATCAAGCTCAACGCGATTTACCCTACATCCAAGATTTATGAGCGCAATACCATGAGCCATTAGCGCCTCTTCTTGGAAGTCTTTTTTGCGTTCTTATTTTTGTGATCTGAAGAATCTCTGCCTTCAGATTGAGTGGCGTGTGACTCATCTTGAGCGTCTTGAACACTACTTTGTTTACGCTCATTAATAAGTGAGGTAAGTGTATCTAACTGATCTTTGGTCAGTCCTGTTGAAGTCTCAATGTGAACCAGAACGTAAAGGTTCCCACGAGCCTTAGTATGCAAACGAGGCATGCCTTTACCAGCCACGCTTAGCTGCTGGCCATACTTACAACCTGCAGGTATAGAAATCTCAATAGTTTCATCTTTGATAATGCCGTCAATGGTAACGGTAGTACCAACAATTGCCTCAAGAGAATCTACACTAACTGAAGTAAAGAGATCGTCTCCCCTGCGCTCAAAGTCTTTATGCTGGGAAACCTCAATAGTTACGATGAGGTCACCAGAGGCATCACCCCTGACACCAGCCTCGCCCTTGCCGGTAATAGAAATTGACTGGCCAGAATGAACGCCTGCAGGAATTTCAACAGAAACACGCTCATGGTCAGGAGTTCTTCCTTGGCCACCACAGGTCTCACAAGCATGTTCTACTTTTTTGCCTGTTCCTTGGCACTCTGGACATACTGTCTGAGACTGCATCTGACCAAAGACGGTATTTTGAACCTGAACTACCGTGCCCGTACCGTGACAACGTGGACAGTCTTCAATTTTTCCACCCTCACCAAGGCCGGTGCCATTACAGTCATCACAGGTAGAAAGTCTGTTATACGAGATAGTTTTTGTGACACCCGCAGCAGCCTCTTCCAAAGTGATAGAGAGTCTAATTCCCATATCACTACCACGAGTACGCTGAGCAGCGCTGCGACCACCATGGCCGCCGCCAAAGAAGGAGTCAAAGATATCTCCAAAGCCGCCAAAACCACCGCCAAAGATATCTGACATATCCACATAGCCGCCACCAAAACCGGATGGACCATTAGGGTCTCCATAACGGTCATAGTTGGCACGCTTTTGCTCATCTGAAAGCACAGAATAAGCTTCATTTACCTCTTTAAACTTCTCTTCTGCATGAGGATCATCAGAAACATCAGGGTGCAGCTTTCTTGCCAGCTTTAGAAAAGCTCGCTTGATTGTTTTTTGGTCTGCATCACGAGCAACACCTAAGAGCTCGTAGAAGTCTTTCTTCTCTGCCACGCTTACTAACTCTCCCCTTGTAAAACCTAAAACTTAAATTCCCATATAGCCGACATGGCCTAATCCGGCCGTACAAGCATACAAAGTCATAATAATAATTGAGTAGAAGGCACCGTTGATAATTCCCGAAACAAAGGCATTTGCAAAACTTCTCCACCAGCCAGCGTTCATCTTTACGCCATCTGCAAGAACGTTTCTTATGCCAAATATCAAAAGCGGAATCAACACAATGGCAAATAATGGTGAGCGTAAATTAAGTGCCACAAACACAAAAAGCATTGCAGTTATACCTGTGATACGAGCTCCCGCGCGTTGGCGGAACGTCAACTGCTCTGAAGGAACCTTAATATTTACGATAAAATCGCCAGTTGCAGAACCATTTGTTCCTGCATTTCCCATTCCAGGTACTCTGACCTGGTCACCATCATGTGAATTAGCTGGTACATCAACCATAATTTCGCTTGGAGACAAAACACGTCCAGAACCACCACAAACGTCGCATGGGTCCTGTACAACGTGCCCAGCGCCTTCACACTCTGGACAGTCAACTCTAAACTTACCTACTCCAAAAATGGAAGAAAGATCAATGTCAATATGGCCCGTTCCGTGGCAGGTAGGACAGGTAGTTGCCTCAGCTTTATGCTGAGATCCCTTACCAGCACAAGCATCACAAGTAATAAAGCGCTGATACGTGATACCTTTCTTGACGCCATTTTTAGCGTCTGTATCATTCAGTGTTAAGTCGTAGACAATATCTGCGCCAGTCTGAGGCTTGTATGCACGAGAGCGCTTTTGAGATTTAGTAGTCCAATTAGTAAAGTTGATATCACCAAACGGGAAGCCTCCCTCAAAAGGAGAACCTCCATAGGCAGATCCACCAGGATAACCAGAAGGACTATAGCCGCCGCCATAGAAAGAACCGCTTCTCATAGCGTCATAACGACGGCGTTTCTCGGCATCTGACAGAACAGCATATGCCTCAGAAACCTCTTTAAAACGCTCTTCAGCATCGGGCTCTTTATTGATGTCTGGATGAAGCTTACGAGCTTTAGTTTGAAAAGCTTTTCTAATTTCTTCAGCTGTCGCGGACTCAGAAACACCAAGGATGGCGTAATAGTCCTTTTCGTTCATAGCAGCCATGAAATCTCTCCGATTCAACCCATTACAAAATCTGCATCACGAGAACGTTTGAAAGTGTACCCACTTGTTTTGAACTTAATGCAGCACAAACGCGTTACAAACGTAAATCCCAAAGACGTCCATAGAGCTCATTGCCAAGCAGCCAGCCCTTCTCGGTAGGCTTATATGAAGCTCCAGTCCTAGAATTTGCCGCATCAACGTGAACTAACAGCCCATCTCGTACGCACGCATCAAACACATCATGTAGACGCGATGCGCCAAATACCTGCTCAGACTCATCTAAAAGCGCAGGTAAAATTGGCTCCATAAGTCGAGTGTGCAGCATCAAATCTTCTGCCACAGCTTCTCTTTGAGTCAGAAATTCAACATCAAACTCTGTCGAGAAAAGCGACGCACCTTCAGCAATTTTTCTTGGAGCATCAAGAACCACCAGTCGCGCACGAACGGCATTTTGCGGACGCTGTGGCAAAGAGATGTTCTTCTCTGCAAACACATCATACTCAGATGCAGTCAACATACTTGCAGCACTCGTGCCAAGACCAAGGTACGACTCGCCTGTCCAGTACATCTTATTGTGCTTACAGCTCTTCTGATTGCGAGCATAACTTGCCACCTCGTAGCGTTCAAACCCCGCCGCTTGAAGCACCTTTGAGGCCGCCTGCATTCGATCTGCCTGCACGTCATAAGC
>CALBBS010000274.1 GCA_937926845.1 uncultured Atopobium sp.
AGTAGTGGGAGAGGCCGGCATTTACGCTGGTTTGGCCGCTGTGAAGGCTGGCAAAGTGCTTGCTTACGCTAACAAGGAATCAATTGTTGTTGGCGGAGACCTGCTGATGCCTCTGGTCAAGCCTGGTCAGCTCATCCCTGTTGACTCCGAGCATAGTGCCATCTTCCAGTGCCTTATTGGCGAGAACCCCGCTGATATTCATAGAATTTGGCTTACCTGCTCTGGTGGTCCGTTCTTCGGATATTCTCGCGAGCAGCTCAAACACGTTTCGGCCGACGACGCCTTGGCACATCCAACCTGGAAGATGGGTGCCAAGATTACCATCGACTGCGCCACGCTCATGAATAAGGGCCTTGAGCTCATTGAGGCTCATCACCTCTTTGATACTCCTATGGATAAGCTTGAAGTGTTGGTACATCGCCAGAGTCGCATTCATTCTATGGTTGAGTTTGTTGACGGCTCTGTTAAAGCGCAGCTCGGAGCCTCTGATATGAGGTTGCCTATTCAGTTTGCGCTGAGTTATCCACATCGTTGGCCAGCAATTACTCAGCCGGTTGAGTGGCAAGAAACTGCTCCTCTTACAGGCGACTATGCTGACGAGAAAACCTTTGGATGCCTAGCTCTTGCTCGTCATGCAGGAACTGTTGGTGGAACGCTTCCTTGCATTATGAATGCAGCTAATGAAGTTGCTAACCATGCATTTAGACGTGGAAGATGTTCATTTCTTGATATCGAGCGCATTGTTGCAGAGACTATGAATGCCTCTGAGGTTCAAAGGGTAGAAGACATTCAACAATTGACGCTTGTAGACGCAGAGGCACGAGCTTTGGCCCGTTCTTTTGTGGGATAGGAATTTTGTGAATTTGTTAGCTATTCTTTCACCAATTTTTTGGGGACTCTTGGTCCTCTCGCTCCTTGTATTTGTTCACGAGGCTGGTCATTACGGTATGGCTCGCCTGTGTGGCGTCCGTGTTACTGAGTTCTTCTTGGGCATGCCGTTCAAGTACAAGCTTTCTCATAAGAGCAAAAAATACGGTACTGAGGTTGGCGTGACTCCACTTCTTTTTGGTGGCTATACGCGCATCTGCGGTATGGAAGGCGAGCTCGATGAGCTAC
>CALBBS010000275.1 GCA_937926845.1 uncultured Atopobium sp.
GAGGTTGTTGTCGGCTACGCCTCCCGCGCTTGCTCCGTTTGCTGCCAGCTACGTTGATCGGTCGCTGCCAGCGCTTGAAGCATGGTTGAATGCTGCTCACTGGAGATGCGCCATTTTGGGAGACGACCTTAAGTCAGACGCGTTGTGTTGGGGGTTTGAGGAACTTCTGGCCAAAAAAGAGCTGACGTACCTGCGCGGAGACAAGCAAAAAGTGGTCAATTTAGAGTCAACGTTTGCGGGCTATAAGATTTCTGAGAGCTCATCTAAAACGTGTATTTCATTTGAGCTTGATACACTCCAAGATCCAAGGGCAGCGCTTAGACCTGCAGTTTTAATGTATGAGGCTCAAAGAATTGCAGCTCAAGCTGGAGTGGATGGCCTACAAGGCATTGACTCGTTGAAGGTGTGCCGCGTTTCACAGGCGCACGTTTCAGAAAATGGACTCCTTGTGAAGCCTCTATAACATGTAGTTTTGTCTTGGAATTTTCTGAAATATGCAGTAGACTATTTCGAGTTGTGTTTCTCGCCGAGGGACATGGGACACCGACAGTTTCCCGCGGATGCCACAGGTCACGGCGGCGAAGATCTTTGCTCGGATCTTCAGAAATGCAAAGATAGTATTAATCGTTGCAAGAATCAGCAATGAAGGGTTACACACATGTACGCAATCGTAGCAACTGGTGGCAAGCAGTATAAGGTTGCCAAGGGCGACGTAATCAGCGTCGAGAAGCTTGATGCGCAGCCTGGCGATAAGGTAAAGCTTGATGTTCTTATGCTTAACGACGGCAAGAAGGTTGTTGCTGACGCTGCCACTCTTTCCTCTAAGAAGGTTACCTGTGAGGTTCTTGAGCAGTACAAGGACAAGAAGGTCCTCGTCTTCAAGTTCCACAAGCGTAAGCGCTATCACCGCGCCAATGGTCACCGTCAGAACCTTACTAAGCTGAAGGTTACCGCGCTCCCTACCGCTCGTAAGGCTGCTGCTAAGGCATCCGACGAGTCTGCAGAGTAATTGGTCACTTCTGATATTGAGATAGGCAGGTAGCATTTATGGCACACAAGAAAGGTCTCGGCTCTTCCCGCAATGGTCGCGACTCACAAGCACAGCGCCTTGGCGTTAAGATTTACGGTGGTCAGGCAATCAAGGCTGGCCAGATTATCATCCGTCAGCGTGGTACGCACATCACTCCTGGCGTAAACGTTGGTCGCGGCAAGGATGACACTCTCTTTGCACTTTGCGATGGCGTTGTTGAGTTCAAGAAGGGCGCTAAGCACGTCGTTAACGTCGTTGCTGCTGAGGCATAAGTTTTTCTTGAACATTCGCAGTTCATTCAAGGGGTCCTTCGGGACCCCTTTTTTGTTTCTCGCGGTATCTTAAGCGCACCGTTCACAGTTTCTAATTTGTTTCTTAATGTATTTCTTGACACAACCGGGCAAAGTAATGGTATTCTTCTTACATTGCAATTTACGCTCTTGGGAGGAGGACATATCATGCGCGCTACAGGCACTCAGCAGTGGTGGTGGAACAACTTGTCTTTCTCCGGTCAGCGATGAGTTGCTTCTGCATACGCATTTAGAGGCTCTCGGGTGACCGAGAGCTTTTTTTGTGCGTACGTTTCTTGCTAAATCCGGATGGCGAGAAACCCGTGTTGTTAAAAGTTTTGTTTGTATGTTTTAGTTTTGCGTTAAAGGAGTTTGTATGTCTACAGAAAATCTCAATGAGGTTAACGCCGCAGGCACAGAGTCAGGATCTGCAGAGCAGGCACCACGTGTTGTTGCTGTTTCAAAAAATGCAGGAGTATTGGACGTTACTTCTCTAGTCCTTGTTGCTGTCCTTATTGCTGCTGGTTTTATTCTTAACCTGACCGTTGGTAAGGCAATTAGTGCTATTGGAATTGGTCCAGAGTTTATTATTTCTTCGTTCTGCCTAGCTATTCTTTTGCTTAAGCCAAATGCTGTTCAGAGCTTGGTTATTGGTCTTATCGCAGCTACTGTTATTCAGCTGACCACAACTGTTCCTGGTGCTGATTTTGTTGCAGAGGGCGCAGCTTCACTTGTCATGTTTGCCTTCACAAGGTCCGCTCTTGCAGATAATCCAGTTATGCCAGCTATCGGTTCTTTTGTGACCACTCTTATTTCTGGCCTGATCTTTGCTGCCATTGCTATTCCAGCCAAGGGTGCAACTATTGAGCTTTTCTACGTAATGCTTCCTGTCATCGTGGGAACCGCATTCTTTAATGCTATTGTTGTTCAGGTTCTTGCGGCTCCTCTTAAGAAGGTTTTGGGTCGATAAGTTCTTAGATACGCACTTATTTCCTGGAGAACACTGTGTCTATTATCGAAGTTCAATCTGTGTCCTATAGCTATCCTGATAGCTCAGCGCATGCTCTGAATGAGCTGTCACTGAGCGTTCAGGAGGGTGACTTTGTAGGTATTGTTGGTCCTTCTGGCGCAGGCAAGTCCACGCTTGCTCTTGCGCTTTCTGGCGCTATTCCTCATCACTTCAGAGGAAGTTTCTTTGGAAAGATTCTTGTTGATGGAATGGATACCTGCACAGTTGCG
>CALBBS010000276.1 GCA_937926845.1 uncultured Atopobium sp.
TCTACAACTGAGCGGTTCTTCTCGTACCGCGCAGAGCATGGCAAGTGCGGAAGACACGCGGCTGTTGCTTACATGGCTGAAAGTAGGGTAGAAGACGTTTAGCGCTATCGGAGAAGGCGTTTAGGTCTACGCCAAAAGTCGTTAAACGTTACGTAAGATGTTGATGTATTCACCGCAAGAGATGATGGCTATGACGTACGATTCAGATGAATATCTTGAGTTTATAAAGGCTCGTAGAGCTCAGATTGAGTCACTTGTGGCGGATGCTGCAAAAAAGTCCGGCAGAAGCGCCCCTGATATTGAAATTGTGGCTGTCTCCAAAACCGTTCCTGTTGAGGCTGTCCTTGCAGCTTATAAGGCGGGCTATAGGGTTTTTGGCGAGAATCGCCCACAAGAGCTGACACATAAACTGACGTGTTTATCTGAAACTCCTTTTGCGTCTGAGATATCTTTTGACATGATTGGTAATCTTCAGAAGAACAAGATTAATCAGGTAGTTGGTAAGGTTCGCTACATTCATTCAATTTCTTCCGAACATCTTGCAGAGGCGGTTTCAAAGCGTGCTGAGGTGAAGGGTACTGAGGAGTCTGTTCTACTTGAGGTAAACGTCTCCGCTGAAGCCTCAAAATCGGGCTTCTCGCCAGAAGAGGTGTCTGAGTCTATTCAAAAAATTGTTGAGCTTCCTCACATTTCTGTTGCGGGTCTGATGACTATGGCACCAAAAGATGATCCAGAGCGCGCAAAGAGAACATTCTCAGGACTTCGAGAATTGCGTGATTGTTTGAGCCAACAAGTTGGTTTGAAGTTAGATGTTCTTTCATGTGGCATGAGTGATGACTTTACGTATGCCATTGAAGAGGGTTCTACGACTATTCGCCTGGGTCGAGTATTGTTTGATCCAGCCTATACGTTGAGTGGGCACTAAAATAGTTGCAAGTTTTTGATACAGTAGTAAGAAGTTACGTGCGTTACAGAAAGGCACAATGATGAGCATTCTTGATACGCTAAGAGCAAAGCTTCGTGGTGGTCAGGACGATGAGTACTACGACGATGAGTATTACGGTGACGAGGGTTATGACGAGGTAGATACAGCCTCTCCTCGTTCTTACGATGACCGCGCACAGCAGGGTTCTTCCAACAGACTGCTGGGCAATCCATCCAGACCAGAGGCAGAGAGCGTTTCTGTTTATACGCGCTCTGGTAAGCCAATTAGCACCAATCCAGCTGCTTCTTATAATCCTCAGCAGGATATGCGCTCCCGTGCTTCTGCGTATGCATCTCGTCAGGAGCCTTCTGGATACACTCCTTCTTACGAGCATACGGTAAGCCCAAATCTTCCAACTCCTGGTGACATTGGTCTTCGTCCTGTGAGTCGTACAAGCTATTCCGGACAGCTGCCACCATACGTTCTTCGTCCTGTTTCTTATGACGATGTTCAGTCGGTAGTTCGCCGTGTTCGTACTGGTCAGCCGGTTGTCCTTATCTTTAAGAACACCAATATTGAGGTTGCTAAAAGAATTTTGGACTTCAGCTTTGGTCTTTCTTATGGACTTGACGGCGCTGTTGAAGAAGTTGCTGACCGCGTTTTTGTTGTACTTCCTCATGGCGTCTCTTTGACGCAGGCTGATCTTGATAAGCTTGCTGATGAGGGAGAGATTACCAGGTAACTGGAGGTTTTTGTGTTTTCGTATTATGTCTTGAACTTGCTCTATACTTTGTTGAGGATTTACAGCTTCTGCATTGTGGTATGGTGCCTGTCCTCTTGGATTACCGTTTCTAACGATACGTTTAATCATGTCCTTGAGGGGATTGGCAAAATTGTTGAGCCATATCTCAGTGTGTTTAGGAACGTAATTCCTCCAATTTCTGGCGTTGACCTCTCACCGATTGTTGCACTTTTTGTGCTTAATCTTGTGGGACGTTTTGCCATTTCGACGCTGGGCCTTATACTAATATAGGAAACTAGTTTGTCTTTGAATACAAACTGAGTAGTTATGATGTGTGGTACGTCTACTCGCAGACTGAAAGGGAACAAAGATGGCAATCACACCAGCAGACATCGAGCAGCAGACATTCTCTCCTGCTGAGACCGGCTACAATCCAGAGGAAGTTGACGCGTTTCTTGAGCAGCTCTCTTCTGAGGTTGATGCAATGCTTCAAAAGATCGCTGACCTTAAGGGCCGTCTGACCAGCACTGAGCAGCAGCTTGCTGCAGCACAGGCACAGGTTGCAAACCTTGAGGAGAACGCAAGCGTTCCTTCTGTTGAGGAGACAAATGCAGCTGCTATCGCTGCATCCGAGCACCAGATTTCTCAGGTCCTCATTGTTGCTCAGCAGAGCGCAGATAAGCTTGTTGCAGACGCTCGTGCAAACGCAGAGCGCATTCGCAACGAGGCAGACCAGAAGGCTCGTGAGGTTATCCGTCAGGCTCTTGCAGAGAAGCAGACTGAGCTTGATGAGATTGACCGCCTCAAGCAGTCCCGTGAGGACTTCCGCGCTGAGTACCGTAAGCTCCTCCAGCACTTCCTGGATGACGCAGACTCTGTCTTCCCAGAGACTGTTCTTACCAACAATGCTCTAACTGGTTCCCAGAATGCTGCTCAGCCTGCAGCTCAGCAGACTCAGATTTCTGCACCTGCACCTTCAGCTGGTGACTTCAACGACCTTGATTAAGTCTCAGGTCATTACCTTTGTACTGATAAGCGCTCAGCTCTGCTGGGCGCTTTTTTGTATCAGCCGTCTTAAGCGGCAGCTTTATAACCCAGAAGTAAGCTTTTTGCAGAATGTGTGCTTTTGTTCTATATGATGCACATCCTTTCTGTTTTCTCGCCCCTGATAGCGAGCAGGTACGCCTTGGCTACGCGCAGCTTCTGCATTTGTACTTGCAGTGAGTTCAGGGAGCCCTTGCCATACGCGTTTTGGCATCCAATGGGAGCGCAAGTCATATCCTCTTTCTGCAGGCCCGCGACCCTCTAGACCAACTCCCTCATAGAAGCGCCTCCACATGGCTTGCACGTATTTCTCATCAGTTGCAAGGTCTGTTCTAGAGAGCAGTTCTTCCAAAGAGGCATCGTCCAGCTGAATTGTTCCAAAGGTCTTCATTTCTGGTGCATAAAAACTGACTATATGATGAGCTGGATCAACAATAAAAAACCGCTCTGTACTCATCCGTTTGACAAAGTAATTGCAAGTTAGTGGCACTACGTTTGCATTAGGTTGAAATACAGACATAAAAGAGCCATCTGACATGCGAGAAAACCGCACAAATTGCCGCGTATGCTCTCGTTCAGTTTCTACCTGCCTAGCCAGCGCATTAAACTCTGCCACGGTTGGGTCTGCAATATCTTCAAGGGCTCCTACACCATAGGAGAATGCAAGACGAATGTATCGATGCACAATCTCCGGCATAGTATGAGCATCTGAAGCACATGCCAAAACAATGCGACGTGTTATTTCTCTTGTGCCTACTTTCTTCTCTAATCCAGTTAGAACTCGTTTAGCCAAGGCTACTACTGAGTCATCAGAAGGGTCTGGTCCACAGAGAACATGCTCCCCAAGACTAGGCTGACAAAAGTTTTCTCTAACAAGACGTACGTGTGCTGGGTTAGCATGTGAGAGATAAGTGAGCCCTACAGCCCCTACAACGCCTTCTAAGCTTGGATTACAGGTGATAACAACCTTCTGAGGCTTGGAGAGTCTTGTAAGCCTCTGAACAAGCGAGACAAACTCTACGCTCTGATCAGAAGAGCCTGAGTTGAGAGGACTCAATACGGCGTCTTGTTTTGTTGTACGAACTTGCTTTGGCATCAGCAATTACCCTCTGTTTAATCAGTTCTTGGTCAAGTGGAGCTGAGGCATCTCTTACGCCACAGCAGGTGAGAAAGTGATGAGATCGTTTGAGCTGTATTCCCAGCCGTTTAAGATCATCAAAGGTGAGGCGAGATCGTCTTCTTGCAGCAATAATTCTTCGTGCGCCGGTAGGGCCAATACCGGGCACTCGTAAAAGTATTTCTAGTGGTGCATCCATAATCTCTACAGGAAATTGATTAAGATGTGCCAGCGCCCATCCAAGTTTTGGATCAATTTCTAAATCAAGCCAAGGTGCTTCTGGAGAAACCAACTCATCAGGAGAAAATGCATAGTAGCGCATCAGCCAATCAGCCTGGTAAAGACGGTGTTCTCTACGCAGGGGAACAGGAGTGTCCAACTCAGGAAGACGATGGTCTTCTATAACAGGAATATAGGCAGAGAAGAATACTCGTTTCAATTCAAATTGCTGATAAAGCGCCTGCGATAAGTGCAATATTTGATTGTCTGATTCTGGAGAAGCCCCAATGATAATTTGCGTTGATTGCCCGGCAGGCGAGAAGGACCTCTTGCCTGAAGACACCCATGATGAGCGCATAAAGGTATTCTTCAAGCAGTTTGAACGAAGAGCTAAACCTTCTTTTATGATCTGCTTCTGAGTAGGAATAATAATGCCCTTAGATTTGCCAGCAGACTTCACAATACCTTTTGACACATTTTTAGCTTCGAGCAATTGCCTTTCTTCAGAGACGCGTAGGCGGTGAATGAAAGACATGGGTTTAGTAACCGTTTCTGCATTTTTGTGAGGACAAAGTTTAGTAAGTGAGGTTGAGCTAGGTAATTCCAGGTTGACGGAGAGTCTATCTGCTAAACGGCCAATAGCGTCAATAAGATCTGGATCTGTTCCGGGAATTACTTTTGCATGAACATAGCCGTTAAATAGCAACTCATTCCTAAGGTAGGAGAGGCATTCAATCATGAGTTCTGTGGTGTGGTCTGGCGATCCTATAACACCTGAGGAAAGAAAGAGCCCCTCTATGTAATTTCTTTTATAGAAATCTACGGTAAGCTCTGCTAATTCCTGTGGTGTAAAGGTGGCACGCTTGGTCTGTGCGGACGACCTATTGACGCAGTAAGCGCAGTCATAGCAACAAGCATTAGAAAGCAAAACTTTTAGCAGCGTAATGCAGCGACCATCAGGGGTAAATGAGTGGCAACAGCCGGCCGCTGAGGCCATTCCTACCTTTCCTGCCTGCGGATCTCTGTCTACACCAGAAGAAGTGCACGCCGCGTCAAATTTGGCTGCATCTGCAAGTATGGCGAGTTTATCAAGAGTATCCATGGCAGCAACTTTCTACTTGAAAATAGAACGTCTGTTCGTATACTTAGACTATCACGAACGGAGAAGAAGTAAAGAAAAATCTAGAACAAATGTTTGTCATTTTAAAACCGCAGGAAGGATGTGAATGACGTGTGAAGGATGTATACTTTTCCCATCAACAACTGCGGAAGGAATGGCCATGAGCATACAGAAAAACAGCTCTTCACCATGCCTTTCTCGCCCCGTGAATTTACAAGTTCCCACCTACGCGTTGCGTGCATTAGAAGTTCTTGAAGATGCCGGATTTGAGGCGTGGATTGTGGGCGGCTGGGTGCGAGACGCCCTACGTGGTTCATTTGCTCATGATATAGACATCACAACATCGGCAACGTGGCAGCAGAGCAAAGCGGCTTTTGCAGATGAAGGCATTCCTGTGCATGAAACAGGTATTGCATATGGAACCGTTACTGCTGTTGTCGAGAAGCACCCTATTGAGGTCACAACGTATCGCTGTGACGGAGAATACTTGGACGGTCGTCGTCCTGATTCTGTGCAGTTTGTCTCTCGTATAGAGGAAGATCTTGCTCGTAGAGACTTCACTATTAATGCAATGGCATATCACCCAAAGAGGGGATTGCTTGATCTTTATGGCGGTCAAGAAGATTTATCTGCACGTGTAATTCGCGCTGTTGGGGAGCCTAAGGTTCGCTTTACAGAGGACGCTCTTCGCATGCTTCGAGCATTGCGGTTTGCATGCAGACTCTCGTTTTCAATTGAGGAGAAGACACGTCAGGCACTTACTGAGTGTGCGCCGCTACTCTCTCAGGTTGCATCTGAGCGCATTGGCTCGGAAGTGGCTCAAATTGTTGGGGCTGGCCATATTGCCCATGCTATCAAGCTGGGATTTCCTGTTCTAGCGATAGCAATTCCAGAGCTCTTACAACTTCAAAATTTTGATCAAAGAAGTCCGTATCATGCTTATGACGTGCTGGAACATACAGCTCGAGTCTGCTCTGCAACAGAGGCTCTTACAGCAGGGTGTGCTACTCCCGCTCTTAGGTGGGCTGCTCTTCTACATGATATTGCAAAGCCAGAAATGTTTAGCGTTGACGCAGATGGAAGAGGCCATTTTTATGGTCATCCAGAAAAAGGTGCAATCGTAGCAAAAGCCCTGCTTAAACGCTTAGCTTTATCGCAGCATTTGAGTAATGAAGTTTGCGCTCTTGTGGCATTGCATGACTATGATGTGGATGTTACAACGGCGTCGCTGAGGCATATGATTGCCCTGTTAGCCGAGGCAAGTAAATCGGATGGCATTGCCCTTGCGTATGACCTTTTGACGTTGAAGCAGGCTGATGCCTTAGCAAAGGCAAATCCGTATCGCAGCTACGCAGTAACGCTTGAAGCTATGAGAGAGCTCCTCTTACACGAGGCAAAACAAGAAATTGCTCAGCATCCGCAAGAGCTGTGCGTTTCGGGCGCAGAAATTATGGAAGCACTTTCTCTTCAGCCAGGACCTGCTGTCGGTGTGTGCCAACGTAGGCTTTTTGAGCTTTATTTAGCAGGTCAAGTGGAGAATAGGAAAGAAGATCTTCTCGCCATTCTTTCTAGGGGTAATTGGTAAAAATAATAAAGAGTGCCAGATTAAAACAATAAAAAAGTCAGGCCTTTGTATTTTTCTAGATTCGGTAAAACGGTATAGTAAGCATAAAAATTATCAGAGAGGCGTCATTTTATATGATGGATAGTGTCTCATGGGGGAGTTCATGGGCGAGAAGCGCGATTATATTACGTTAGAAGTCATACACCACAATGCTTATGAACAGCAGCCTACAGAAGAACCTGAGGCTCCAGCGCCTTCCATTTCTCATATTCGTGCCGAAGCTCGTACTAAGAAAAGCGCAGCTACACGTAAGCGTATTATGCACGAGACAACTAAGCTCATGCTTGCTCGTGGAAATACTAACTTCAAAATGAGTGAGATTTCCGATAGAGCTCGTCTTTCAAAAGGTGCGCTGTATTATTACTTTTCCGATAGAGAAGCTCTTTTGCAGGCAATCTTTGATGAGAGCGTTGACGAGTTAGCAAAAGATATTGCACGTACTATTGGCAATAAGCCTGCTTCAAAAGAGACTCTTCATGCAATCATCGCTCAGCTGGCCTCACATATTCTTCCTGACTCACCACTTGTTTTGGCTTTGATTAATAAGCTTGCTAGCTCTGAGCAGGCGCTTATTACCAATATTGAGGGACCACTTTCTCGCGTTGTTGTTCTCCTTGCCAATCAGCTTGAGATGGGAAAAATGCAAGGTTTTATTCGTCAGGGTGTTGATTCTAGGCTTGCTGCCTGTTCTATTACAGGGGCATTGGTTCTCTCGGCTATTGGTTTGATGGGAGAGCGCCGTGGCGTTGAGGGTTCTGATGAGCTTGCACAGAACCTTCTTGATCTGACACTTTCCGGTATTGGAATAGATGAGTAATCATACGTATTTTTGCATAATTCCAGGTTAACTATGCTATTTAAAGAGCGCCCTTGTGGTGCTCTTTTTTCAAATTTTCTTGACTGATCCTGCTCAAAAGTAGCTTTGGTGGGTATAGTAAGAGTAGTTGCGCGTAGAAGAACGCAAATATTCTGCATAAGCAGAGAAGCCATGCGTGAAAGGACAGTTCATGGCACACAAAAACTATTTGTTTACCTCAGAAAGTGTTACTGAGGGACATCCAGACAAGGTTTGCGATCAGATTTCTGACGCAATTCTTGATGCAATCCTGGCAAAAGAGGCAGAGCTTGAAGAGCGTGGATACGTTTCTCCAAATGGTGTTCCTGCTTGCTTGGATAACGTTCGTTGTGCATGTGAGACCTTTGCTACTACAGGAACTATTGTGGTAGCTGGAGAGATTCGCACTCAATCCTACGTTGATGTCCAGGAAATTGTTCGTAATACTCTCAGAAATATTGGCTATGACCGCGCTAAGTATGGTTTTGACTGCGAGACCTGCGGCGTTTTAAGCCTCATTCACGAACAAAGCCCCGATATTGCTCAGGGTGTTGATCAGTCCTATGACACGCAGGCAGGACGCACTACAGATCCGCTTGATCTTATCGGCGCAGGCGATCAGGGTATGATGTTTGGCTTTGCCTCTGACGATACTGATGTTCTTATGCCAATGCCTGCATACCTGGCTCAGCGTCTAGCTCAGCGCCTCTCAGAGGTGCGTAAGTCTGGTGAGGTTGAGTATTTGCGTCCAGATGGCAAAACTCAGGTCACCGTTCGTTATGAGGACGAGAAACCCGTTGAGGTCACAGCCATTGTTGTTTCCACGCAGCATGCTCCAGAGATTGAAGACATGTCCGTCATCAAGCAAGACATGATTGACCACGTTATTGCACCTGTTATGGGTGAGGTCAATATTGCTTGGGATAACGCAGACATTTACGTCAACCCAACTGGCCGCTTTGTTGTTGGTGGACCTATGGGAGACACAGGACTTACCGGTAGAAAGATTATTGTTGATACCTATGGCGGTATGGGTCGTCATGGTGGCGGCGCTTTCTCCGGAAAGGATTGCACCAAGGTTGACCGTTCAGCAGCATATGCAGCGCGCTGGGTTGCCAAGAACGTCGTAGCAGCTGGCCTTGCAAAGAAGTGTGAAGTTCAGCTTGCCTACGCCATTGGTGTTTCTCATCCACTGTCTATCATGGTTGATACCTTTGGCACTGGCATTGTTGACGATGCTGTTATTGAGCAGGCTATCGAGAAGGTCTTTGATCTTCGTCCTGGTGCCATTATCAGAGATCTTAAGCTGCGTCGTCCTATCTTCTCTAAGACAGCAGCATACGGACACTTTGGCCGCAAAGACCCAGACTTCACATGGGAAGCAACTGATCGTGTTCAGGAGCTTAAGGACGCAGTTTCTGCACTTCAGGCATAGCGTTCTTACAAGGTAATCTTGTACAACCTCATAGAGCCTTCTTCCAGCACCACCTCAAAACCTGGGGTGGTGTCTGTTATTTGTGTGATACCTCTGAAGGTTCCAGGCTTGTAGGTGCTGGTAAGAGCATTTGTGTAATCAACTACGTTATTCAGAATAAGAACGTATTGCACGTTAAGGTCATGTACCGTCTGAAGTACCTCAGGATCGCTTGCAATGCGATTAAGGCGTTTACGAAGAATTGCACTTGCAGGACGTTCTGAAGCGTCATAGCCGTTAGGGAAGCGCCAGAGCACATGTAAGTTATTAGTGCCATACGCCCAGAGGCTGCCGTCTTGCGGTACGTTTGCTATGACGGCTCCCGCAGGAACAGTAAGCTCAACACGGCGCAAAAACTCAAGCTCTTCTGATGTCAAAATGTAGTGATCTCCATAGGCCTTCTCGGAAGCTTGTTTAAAAGCAAGAGCAGCAGGAATTGGCTCTTCCGATTTAAGGTTTGGCATGGGGACTACATAGTTGAGCACAACCACACACGCAATAACGGCTCCTGCAATCAGAGGTTTAGCCCAAACGTTGCAAAAGACGCAGGTCTGAGCTTTGGCCTGAGTCTGAGAAGCTTTTTCTCTCCAGGAGGCAAACGTTTCCAGCGCAGCTTCGGCAAGAGTTGCCAGGCCAAGCGCTGCTAGTGGAATTGCCATAATGATGCAGCTGGCCGCAATGCGGAATGGGTCGGTATACCAAAATCCCGAGAGATATCCCTTTAGAGGAACGTCAAACGTAATAATAAAAATGCAGAGTATAGACAGGTACATAAAGGCAGATACCATCCATCGAGCCTGCTTGTGCTTAAACGTCCATACAGCGCCTACAAGCACGCAGATTGAAAGTACCGGTTGTGGAGAAACAACCTCTCCACCTGCATACGATTGTCCAATAAAGTCCATGCCAAGGGCGTGCAAAATAGCATCTTGCAGGCTAGAGTAGGCGCTCCACCAGAAATTGAGAGCCACGCCTCGAACAATCAAAACGTAGTAGAAAACAGACCAAATAACCAGCGCAAAGATAAAGAATGCGTATGCCAGCGTGACAGGCTTGATTTGTTTTCCAAAGAGAACAACTCTGCGCTTTGATTCTCCAATGCGCGCAAAACTCCAAGGTAAAAGCACAACAATTGACGAGAAAATCGTGGAAGGATGCAAGATAAAGAGGGTAATCAAGCCAAGAACAAATATGACAATAAGCCAGATAAGGTCGTGTTTTGGTGTTTTTGAGCGAGTCATCTGCATAAAAATCCACCAAATAGAAGGCATTACACAGAAGGCTACGGTGTTAGGAAAGATTGGTCCATAGATGAGAAGCGACCAAGGGAAAACAAAAAATGCTAGGCAAACAAAAGCTCCACTGATAAGCGCAATGCGATGTTTAGGAAGAACTTTTGCAATAAGTGAGCAGATTGAGAGCGGAAAGATAATTGCTGCACTGACAAAGTTGAGTGCATTACCTGCAATAGGAACGGTTGTAGAAACAAGCTGCGTTGTTAGTGCAACAATGATGTTCCAGCCTGAAGGATAAAATCCCGAAGCCCCCGGCTCCCAAGGTGTAATTGAAGCTTCTATGGTGCTGTAGAAGTCATAGTGAATTGATGAGTACTTTTGAGACTCAATCATTGCCTGCGTGACATCTAAGTGATGCACAATATCCCAGCCCTGTACAAAGGAGCTGGCAGAGGGCAGGGTTGGTAAGAAGAGAAGCCCTACGGTAAGAAGACCAATTGCAACGTACAGAAGAGGCATCCAGAAGGGGAGTTCTTCGCAGATAAATGTTGGTACAGGGCTAGTTGATTGCTTGCCAGCGTGTATTGCTTCGGATTTGTTGGGTTTCTCGCTCCTGAAATTACCTTTGTGTTTGGGAGCAACATAAAAAACGTAGCCATTGACCAGAGCTGCAATAAGTAGAGGAACAAGAACCATTACAGCCAAGGGGATGGGGATGTTTAGTGCGCTAAAGATTTCTCCCTCAATAAAATAAAGTGCGCAGCTGACCAAAGGAGCACTAACAAGTGCCCAGGGCTTTGGCATGCCGGAAGCATGCAACAAAATAACGCCCGGCACGTAGAGCAGGGCAATAATGACAGCTACACTTTGGAAGAACTCAAGCCACATCCTGATCCAATCAAGGTGTTAGTAAAAATTCTTATACTTCTGGGTCACACGACTGGGCGTGACAGTTATTTCAAACAGACTGGTCTATTTTACGATAGAAGCAAAAGTGGTGTTGAGATAAACAAAAAGGACTTCCGAAGAAGTCCTTGAACATTTGGTAGCCCGTACCAGATTCGAACTGGTGATCTCCGCCTTGAGAGGGCGGCGTCCTGAACCGCTAGACGAACGGGCCATGTATGACTGGGAGGACATGGCTGGGATAGAGAGAGTCGAACTCCCGTTGACGGAACCAGAATCCGCTGTCCTACCACTAGACGATATCCCAAGATGTCATCCGTGCGCATCAGCGCGAGAAATAACTATAAAGGAGACTCGTCAGAGATGCAAGCAATAATTTCAAGAAATTCTGTTTGCAGCAAAAAATATTATACAAAACGCATCTCTAAGCGCAAGGAACGTCTCTAGTATTTGAGCTGAGCATGCGTTCTGCATCAATAAGCGCCTGGTCAAGAGGGGCACAGCCGGTGCAACTTGCGCATGCGGTAGGAGCGCTTGGAGTTGCGGCAAGACCACCTTTAGCTGTTTCTCTGAGAGAAACAGGGAGCGCGGCGCCAACTTCTGCCATAGCGTGTGCAACCTCATCAAACGGAATTGGGTTACCAACGCCCGCAAGAGTAAGCTGAGAAGAGCTTACGGCAGCAGCTACGCCAATGGCGTTTCTATCTTGGCAAGGATACTCAACTAGTCCTCTAACAGGGTCACAGACTAGTCCTAGAAGGTTAGAGATGGCAATAGAAGCAGCGTCCAAGCACTGTTGAGGAGTGCCACCCAAGAGCTCAGTTAGTGCAGATGCGCTCATGGCAGCAGCAGATCCAACCTCTGCCTGGCAGCCGCCCTCAGCGCCAGAAACACTTGCGTTGGTGGTTAGAATGGCTCCAATAGCG
>CALBBS010000277.1 GCA_937926845.1 uncultured Atopobium sp.
CACCCCTGAGCCGCCTGCAAACCTGGATGGCAAACGTGTCCGTGCGCATGCAGCTCTCTTGAGAGATGGCAATGTCCTTAAACATGAATCGGGTGAGCTGCTTTTTAGACCGTTTGGACTCTCGGGAATCATGATTTTTAACTTGTCCCGCACCGCTCTTCCAGGTGATGTGCTTGAGATTGACCTTCTCCCCCAGCTTACAGATGAAGAAGTTGCGGTAGCTATAGAAGCTCACACCACCGACGGTCTTCTGGACCCACAGATTGCCGCTTACCTGGGCACCCATGACTCAGTTGAAACCACGGTTGCCAAAGCGCACAAAATGACTTTTATTGTCACCGGAACGTCTTCCAAAGTTGTCCCACAGGTCTGTGTTGGTGGTATTTCCGTTGAACAAGTGAGTGCAGACACACTTGAGGCGCGCAGCATTCCAGGTCTGTTTATTGCAGGAGAAGCCCTTGATATTGACGCGCAATGTGGAGGATTTAACCTCTCGTGGGCGTGGAAGAGCGGTATGGTTGCCGGTCTGGCTGCCGCAAAAAGCGCTGGTCAGAATTGCGAATCTTTGAAAGAGGACAACTAACATGCTGGAAGTATCAAACATTAAAGTTCATGTTGCTCCTCTTTGTAAGCATCCTGCTAAAGAATCAAAGGTGGGGTTTGACGCGCTGCTTCGCGCTCTCCGAGTCTCTGCGGATGAGGTTACCTCATATGAGCTGCATAAACGCTCAATTGATGCACGTAAAAGAAACGATATTGTTCTTATTCTCACCTACCACGTAAACCTTAAAGGTGGGCCTGCTGCGGAACAAAAACTCCTTAACAAGATTCAAGGCAAACCTGCGGCAAAGCATATCAAGCTTGCTGAGGCAAATGCTTTTACGCTTCCCAAAGCAAAGCAACCTGCTCCCTCAGAGAATCGTCCCGTTGTTGTAGGAGCAGGATGTGCAGGCTTGTTCTGTGCGCTTACGCTTGCCAAGGCTGGTCTTAATCCCCTGCTTATTGAGCGCGGAGATGATGCAGCACGAAGAACTGCAGCGGTAGAGCATCATAATCAAACGGGTCAGCTAGATATTGAGAGCAACATCCAATTTGGTCTTGGTGGTGCTGGTACATTCTCTGACGGCAAGCTCAACACGGGTACCAAAAGTGCTTCTCACCGCTTTATTCTTGAGACTTTTGTAAAAGCAGGTGCACAGAAAAACATTTTATGGGATGCAAAACCCCATGTAGGAAGTGATGTTCTTCCTGCTGTTGTGACCAACATTGTCACAATGATTGAAGAGGCTGGCGGAACTGTATTATTTAGGACAAAACTCGCCTCCCTAGAGCGAGCCTCAGATGGCTCTCTTTCTGCAATTCAGGTTGAGAAGACCAATCCAGACGGCTCAACTCAAACTGAAACCATAAAGACTCGCACAATGATTCTTGCGACTGGTCACTCAAGTAGAGACACATATGTCATGCTCAAAGACAAAGGTATTTCTATGGAGAGAAAAACCTTTGCTATGGGTGTGCGAATTGAGCATCTTCAGTCTCAAATCAATAAATCGTTGTACGGTCCCGAGGCAACCAATCCCGTACTTGGAGCGGCTCCCTATAAGCTTTCTGTTCATCTTCCCTCTGGTAGGAGTGCTTTCTCATTCTGCATGTGTCCTGGTGGCTATGTTGTTTCTGCAGCTAGCGAGAAGGACGGCGTAGTTACAAACGGCATGAGCTTATCTGACCGCGCAGGCAAAAATGCCAACTCCGGCCTGTTAGCTAACGTCTATCCAGAAGACCTACCAGGAGACGACGTACTCGCTGGCATTGAGCTGCAACGCTCTTGTGAGCAAGCAGCTTTTAAAGCAGGCGGCGGCGCTTATGTTGCTCCTGCTCAGCTGGTTGGTGACTTTCTAAACAAGAAAGCTTCTACTGGACCGCGTTCGGTAAAACCAACGTACCCACGTGGCGTTACCTGGACCTCGCTTGAAGGCTGTCTGCCTCCCTACATCCTACAAACCTTGCGAGAAGCCCTTCCAGTTATGGACAAAAAGCTTCATGGTTTTGCTCATCCCGATGCTGTGCTTACGGGTGTTGAAACAAGATCAAGCTCTCCTGTAAGAATTACTCGCGATGAAACAGGACAGAGCATTAACACTCCAGGTGTATGGCCTGTAGGTGAAGGTGCTGGCTATGCGGGCGGCATCATGAGTGCTGCTGCAGATGGCATTAGAATGGCTGAGTTTGTAGTAGAGCACTACAACAACGCTTAGTGCTTGCCTCTATAACGTCTGCGAGTTGCGTGAGCACTGCCCTTTCTAGCTCCTGTTTTAAGCCTCTTGATAACATCATCTGATGTAGTGCCTTCAAGCTGGCTTCTAATGGCTACAATCTGATCTCTGAGCTCTGCTGCATGTTCATAATCCATTGACGCAGAAGCTTCTGCCATCTCTGCTTCCATACCAGAAAGCATAGCCTCAACCTCTGAGCGCGGAAGATTTTGAAGCTCTTCAGCAAGCAATTCTGCAGGCATCTCAAGAATTGATTCTTGCTGCTCTTCAAGCGAATCTTCGTCATCAGAAGCGGTATAGAACTCTCCGTTTTTGCGCTTACGCTTATCAACGTTTTCTGAAGCTTCAGCAATAAAGCCTGCAATATCCGTAATGGATTTCTTAACGGTCTTAGGTACAATACCGTGCTCTTTGTTAAACGCTTCCTGAATTTCTCGGCGCCTTTTTGTCTCATCTATAGCAATGCGCATAGAATCAGTAATCTTATCGGCATACATAATGACCTGGCCAGAAGCGTTTCTTGCCGCTCTGCCCATAGTCTGAATAAGAGACCTTCTGTTTCTTAAGAAGCCCTCTTTATCTGCATCAAGAATTGCTACGAGAGAAACCTCTGGAATATCAAGTCCTTCTCGCAAAAGATTAATTCCAACCAGCACGTCAATCTTTCCCTGACGCAAATCTCTAATGATTTCTACGCGGTCAAGCGTAGCGGTATCCGAGTGCATATAATTGACTTTAATGCCCTCATCTAACAGGTGATCTGTAAGATCTTCTGCCATTCTTTTAGTGAGCGTAGTAACAAGAACGCGTTCTTTTTTTGCCACTCTCTCTTTGACCTCTGAAATAAGATCATCAATCTGACCTCTTACTGGCCTGACATCAATCTTTGGATCGAGAAGGCCAGTTGGACGAATAATCTGCTCAACCTGTTGCTGGGCAACCGTCTCTTCGTAGTCTCCAGGAGTTGCAGAGACGTAAATAAACTGTGGAATACGTCCCTCAAATTCGTCAAATCTGAGCGGCCTGTTATCAAGTGCAGAAGGAAGTCTAAATCCGTGATCTACCAGCGTAACCTTACGAGACCTATCACCCTCATACATACCTCTTATTTGAGGAACGGTAACGTGTGACTCATCAATGATGCAAATCATGTCTTTAGGGAAATAATCAATAAGCGTATAGGGAGGCTCACCGGGAGCACGCCCATCTAAATGGCGCGAGTAGTTCTCAATACCATTGCAATAACCCATGGTCTCAAGCATCTCTAGATCATAGTTTGTCCTCTGAGCAAGACGCTGAGCTTCTAGCAATTTATCGTTTTCTTTAAGCTCTTTAACACGAGCTTCCATCTCTTCCGAGATGGTTGTAAGAGCATGGGTAATCTTTGGACGCTCAGTAACGTAGTGAGATGCTGGCCAAATTGGAATAGCATCAAACTCTCTAAGCACTTCTCCCGTTACATTGCTAACCTCTGAAATACTTTCTACTTCATCACCAAAGAACTCAATACGCAGCGGATTTTCTGCATACGGTGGGAACACATCAACAACGTCTCCACGAACCCTAAACATACCGCGCTGAAGATCGTAATCATTTCTATCGTACTGGACATCAATAAGATCTTTAATAAAATCATCGCGCTCAAGAGGAACGGATTTATCTACATTAGGTGCAAGACCTGCATAATCTTGAGGGCTGCCAATACCATATATACACGATACGGATGCAACTACAATGACATCTCGTCTAGATAGAAGCGATGAAGTTGCCTGGTGACGGAGCTTCTCTACCTCTTCGTTGATGGAAGCATCTTTTTCTATGTACGTATCAGACTGCGGAACATATGCCTCTGGCTGGTAGTAGTCATAGTACGAGACAAAGTACACAACAGCGTTGTTAGGAAAGAGCTCCTTCATCTCTGAGGCAACCTGTGCAGCTAGTGTTTTATTGGGCTCCATAATAAGCGTGGGGCGGTTGAGCTTCTCGATAGTTTTAGCCATAGAGAAGGTCTTACCCGAACCCGTAACACCTAAGAGCGTCTGGTACCTGAGCCCGTCTTCAATTCCTTGGGCAAGCTTTTCTATTGCCTGTGGCTGATCACCTGCGGGTTCAAAAGGAGATACTACCTGAAGCTTCTCTTTTCCTGCTTCACGACCAAATCGGCGCAGTTCAGCACCTATATATTCTTTATGTTGATCTTCAGCATGAGATGCATCCATGAGATTCTCCTTTTCTTGTGAAAGTAGTATACCCCACTTCTCAAAACTGAAACACTTGTTCTATACTATTTCTAAATTGCAGTATAGTTTCAAAGTGTGACGGGTAATAAATACATTACCTATATGCGTTAAACTAGCATTTAAATAAATAAGTTACATCAGATAAAGGGGATACCTTGGGCGTCTCAGATCTTTTCTCTCTAAATAAAGCTTCAAAGCAACCTCAGGATTCTATCCTAGAGAATATTTTGCTGCGCTCAAATAATGTCATTGCCGCTCTTAAAGACCTTGTTGCAAACAATCAGATTGCAGAGGCTGGTCTTCAAGAGATGCTGATGCGCTCTAAAAATCTCGAGAATACCAATCTGCCCAAGGGAGATGTTCATAAGCTGGACAGAACGGGTCGCTGGTGGTTCAACGCTAACACAATGGAGTGCGCACCAGAAGAGTACGATGCTTTTATTGCAACAGAAGCAATCCTCAACATTTCACAAGATGTTGAAGCCCTAAAGAATACACATGCTTCTGAGACAGATCTTCAGCTTGTTCGTACTACCCTCTCGCAGGTAGCAAGTCTCATGCCCAAGTCAGCTTCTCTTTCTGAGCAGGTTGCTCCTTTTAGCGGTAACGCTGATGGCAGCTCAGACTGGATGAAGCGCCTCTGGTTTGCCAACTATGTTGAGAACACGCCATTCCCTTTTAGAATGGTGTATAACTTCTCCTACAATCCACAACTTGATATTTTGGTATTTGAGTTCTTTGTAGCTCGTCCTCGCTGCTTTAGCTTCTTATCTGCAGAAAAGGCAGAGCAAATTGCAGCGGCACGCGCTTACGCACTGCGTACGTCTCTTTGCGTGGCCCGCATGGCACTTCAAAGCTGCAAAATCTCTCGCGTCTGCATCAATGGCAGCCTGCGTGGAGAAGAGCGCATTGTCCTATCTATGGACTTAAACGAGGCTGCCCTTGCTCGCCTCCTGCCTACTGCAGCAAACACTCAAATTGACGGCAACAGCTTCCCACAAGATCCAGCACTCAGGGTTTCTTTTGACCCTGAAGGTTGGTTTAGCGAGGTTGAGCCTTTTATGAAGCCAACAGATGAGTGGGTTTCTCCTCGTAGCTTCTTTGAAATGCCAGACCTGTCTGATCGTCCTTGTTCACCAGCAGTTACTGCTGTTTGTGGAGCCCAAAAAGTAAGCGATCTTGGGTACTCTGAGGCATCTCACCGCATTAGACTTTGGAACACCACTCTCAACAACATTCCAAAAGATTCTTCTACTGCAGATGCAGTTGGTAAATTTGAGGAAGCAAAAGCTTCAACTTCTGATATTTACGCCATTGAAGGCTTTGATAGAGTCATCCATGGCTTGGTTGAGGGTACCATCGATTTCTCGGACAGAAGGTCTATGGCTGAGAAATTCCTCTTTGGTTCGCCTTTGCAAAAAACGCTTCAATCCATAAATAACATCATGGATGGAGAGCCAGATGCAGACGCTCTAGAAAAGGTGCTTACAGAGCTTGAGTCTCAGGTTTCACCAACCCTTGATATGGGTCTCTATCTGGATGACTCTGATTCTATCTACAGATATTTTGATTCCCTCTCAGAGCGCGTAGCTTATAACCTTGCATTCCCCAATGAGCCAAGAAAACTGGTGCTTATTCCAGACACCTATTTTATGTCTTTAGCAAGAATGGCTCGCGCCTACAACCTGCTTGAACAGCCAGAAAAAGCAGAACGCTATGCACAAGAAGCCCACAGAATCTCTCCTTTGGGAATTGATGCAACGCTACTATTGGTAAGAACATTAGAAGACCAGTCAAAAGTCTTTGAGGCTGCAAAGCTGCTCAAAGACCTTATCGCACATATTTTCTCCAGCTCAGATGTTGCTCTGGTGTACTATCGCCTGGCCTATATGGAGTGGAAGCTAGGACGCTCTGACCTTTGTGCAGCTTGCTATCAAATGGCAATAATCATCGGTGGAAGTGTTGCTCAGCCTGCAAAAGAAGAGCTTGAAGACCTTCTCAAGGCAGACGCTTCTGTTAAGAAACTAGATACCCCTCAAGAGGTCTTCTCGTTCCTTAAGCAAAATGGTGTTCCTGTCTTTGACCAGAAGGCTGTGTTTAACAAGGCAGTTGCTATTGGCAGCGCATGTGTTAACGATGGCATTTATTGTGTTGGCCAAAACATGCTCAAGAATTGCCTTGAAATTACCTTTGACGATGCAGCTGCCAAGGTAGAGAGTTCACTGAGGACACCCTTCTAGAGACCGCGCACGTAAGCTATAACTTATTGCTCTGAATGCTGGTTAAACCGAGCGTTTAACCAAAGCTCTACCTGTGCTTTAAGATCATCAAGGCCTTCAGAGTTTACAAACACCGTATCTGCCTGATTACGCAAATACGTATCGGAAGGCTGATGCGCTATACGCTGCTCAAACTCTTGACGAGAAGATCCTCGCTGTTCAGCGCGTTCTGCTCTCAGTTCCAAAGGTGCTACAACAACGACAACTTCATCAACAAGCTCAAGCAAGTCTTCAACGCGGTCAAGCAGCGGAACCTCTACAAAGCAGAACTGAGCATCTGCAGCAGGAGCCTCTTTTGTAAGGAATTGACGCATATATTCCCTGATAAAAGGCATCTCAAGGTCTTCTAAGAGCTCAGCAGATTCTCTAGTGGCAAAAGCCCTACGACCAAGCTCTCGCCTATTAATCTCATGAGTAACGGGGTCCAACAAATCGTTACCAAAAGCCTCTGCCACACGATACGTACACTCGCATCCAGGTCTCAGAAGTCTACGAGAAACCTCATCAAGGTCAAAGCGCAGACCACCTGCTGCTTCAAACATTTTAGAAACAGTTGATTTACCAGACGCCATTCCGCCGGCGAGAATTACCTTGTACATGTAGTTCACTCCTATAACTGCAGTGCTGTATAAGAGCCTAGCAGTTTTACTTCTTCAGGAGTATGAGTTACCCAAATTACAACTTTTGATTCAATGAACGGTTTGACAGAGGCAATAACCTGCTGCTTAAGCGCTTCATCTAATCCCTTGAGCGGCTCATCAAAGAGCAAGATGTCTGCATCTGCAAAGAGTGTGCGTAAAAGAGCAACGCGTCTCTTTTGACCACCGGAAAGCTCAGAGATAGGCTTGTTTTCTGTTCCTTCCAGCCCAACTCCACAAAGCGCCTCTTTAATACGCTTTCGGGCGCTTAGTTTTTGCTCCTTTGAATGCAACTGTATAGCAAGCATGATATTTGCCATAACGCTCAAGTTTTCTAGCAGTCTATCTTCTTGAAACATCATGACCGTTTTAGCGCCAGGCGATTTAAGCACTGTGCCTGAATCAGCCACTTCAAGACCACAAAGAATACGAAGAAGTGTTGTTTTACCTGCTCCAGAGGGCTCAGAGAGTACGTACACTCCCCTCTCAAACTTGTAGGAAAAATCATCAAGCACAACCGTATTACCAAACGATTTAGTGATGTTTTTTACCTCAAGCAACTGCTCGGTTGCATAGGCACAATTAGTTGTATTCATACTCATGAGCAGCTCTTTTCTAACCTTGCAGCAGCCCATGAAACTAACCGCATCACGATCTTCTCGCCAAGTGCGCTCATCACAATAACCACAAGCGTCCACGCAAAAAGGGCTGGCGTATCCAAATACACTTTAGCGTTATAGAGGTGCTCGCCAATGGAGAATGCAGGAAGGCCAATGACCTCGGCAGCAATTCCCGACTTCCAGCAAAATCCCATGGCAAGTGAGGTAGCTGTCTTAAGCGAAGGCATAAGCTGCGACAAATAAATTGCTTTAATGCGATGCCAACCGCGAATTTGGTATACATCAGCCATCTCAATAAGCTGCTGGTCAGTGCTGAGGAGTCCTTCAAGTACTGCAATGTAGATGATGGGAAGTGCCATCAAAAATGAAATTGAAATTGAGAGGTAGGGCGTGCGAACCCAGATAAGTAGCAAGATGACAAACGATGCCACGGGAATTGATTTAATCGTAGAAATAAGCGGCTCAAAAAGAATCTTGATCAGCTTGTACTTAAAACTCAAAAACGCCAGCAAGGAGCCAACGGTAAAAGCAAGTGCTCCACCAGCAAAAATACGTAAAAGAGAAAGACCAATAGAAACCCAAAACTCGCGTAGTTGAGCTAGTGAGAAAAGCGTCTGAATGGTCTGAATAGGCGAAGTTAAAACAATATCCTGATTGATGACAACTGCAGCTATCTGCCACACGACAAGCCAAAATACCAGTGCGCCTAAACGTGCCTCCCAGCTAGAAGCAACTTTGCTCACAGTCGGTTTGCCTTGCACGCAGCCCGCACCTTGGGTCTGACCTGCGCTTTGGGCCTGATCGTTTTTCTCGACAGAAAAATCTACCGAGGCAGCGCCTTTCTCGGCGCCACCTCGGGTAGAAATACTATCTTTTATGTGCGGGTTATGCGCCAAAGTAGAAATCGTCTCCAGGAACCTGTCCGCCTACTGCCTGAGGATTAGCCTCAGCCAGAATGCCTAAATAACTTGAAAGCGCGCTCTTCATATCTGCGCCATCAATATACGTAATATTACACTTAGGCAGCGCAACCTTAGCAATAGGCTCTGGAACAATACCGTATTTACCTACAAGCGTAGCGGCATCATCTGGATGATCAACCGCAAATGCAACAGAGTCTTTGTAGTGAGAAAGCAGCGCCGTTACCGCATCTGGAGAATCTGAAATAAGCTTAGAAGAAATAATAGTTACGCCGGCAATCAGCTTGCTCTGAGGATTAACTGCCTCCCACTCAGCGCCAAGATCGATCGCAACGCGAATCTGGCTGTTCTTGCTTTGTGCCACCGTAACAAAAGGCTGTGGGAGCAGCGCAATTCCCTCTGGATCTTGAGCTAGAGCAGCAACACACTCGGTGTGTTCGCTCTTCCACTCTACCTGGACGTCCTCACCAAGTGTCATGCCATTTTTGCTCAACAGGTAGGACAATGTGTACTCTGGAACAGCACCCTTACCAGAAGCGTAGAGCGTCTTTCCTTTAAGGTCAGTAAGCTTAGAGATAGCACTACCCGTCTCAACAATGTAAAGGACGTTCAATACGTTGAGGCAAGCTACCTTATAGGCACCTTTGGTCTTGTTAAAGAGCGTAGCTGCAAGGTTTGCAGGAATAGATGCAACGTCAACGTCACCCTGAGCAACCTTAGCAACTACCTGATCAGGAGCATCCAAAATCTCAAACGAGTAGTTGTTATCGGTGATGTTTTGCGCCTCAACCTCGCTCATGAACTTAACTAAGCCCATGGCAGTAGGACCTTTAAGCGTTGCTACTTTTACCGCAACAGGATCAAATTTCTTAGCCTCATCTTTTGTGGTGTCCTGAGACTTCTCTTGGTCTGTTCCCTTGCAGCCAAACAATGTTGTAGCTGGAATAAGACCTGCAAGCTTAAGGAACGAACGTCTATCCATGAATCACTCCTGACTCGAAAAGTTAACTGAGGCTACCTTATCACGTCTACGGCAAAATTCACACGATATACAGCATATCTTACAAACTATTTGATACCTCTATGAGAACAAGGCGCACCCATGGCAAGAAAAACTAGTTCTTCTCGCCATATCCAAGGACGTACGCACGGCACAGGTTCTCTGTTCCAATGATTGCGTCAATGTGACAACGCTCGCGACCGTGAGTGTTGAGACATGCTGGACCAAATGCGCCGCTCTTAAGATCGTTGCCGGAGAAATATGCAGCGTTAGCATCAGTTGAGAAGTGGAAGGCAACCTGCTGGTTCCACTTTTCTGGCTCAACAACCTCCTGCGCACACGCAATAAGTTTGTTGGAAACTTCCCAATCGTAAGGTGAGCGAATATCAGAAACAATGATGCCTACGTGGTGCTCGTTTGAATTGTAGTCAGGGCCAATAAGGGTAATGTCCAGCGATACGTACTCATCCACCTCAACAGGCAAGAATGCGCCGCCGTGACCAATCTCCTCGTACATTGGGAATGCGAACAAGGTGTTATAGAGGGGTTTCTCGCCAGACTGCGCCAGCCAACGGAGTGTATGAAGCTGCGCGGCAACACAAGCCTTATCGTCGATAAAGCGAGAAACCATATAGCCGTTGTCATACATCTCAAAGTGAGGATCAATGGCAACAACTGCACCCTCTGAGACGCCCAGGGTACGAGCTTCCTCAGGGGAAGAAACGTCAGCGATAAGCGAGATGGACATGTTGTCCTCGTTGCGCTCCATAGTTCTAGCGTCTTCAAAGACGTGAACGGAGTGGTGATTGCAGATTACCTGACCATCAACAACGGAGCCATCTCTGCAGACAACATGGCAGGTCTCGCCCTCAATGCTGTGGTAGTTGATGCCGCCCAGCTGGCGAACGCGCAGTGTGCCGTCTGAATTGAAGCCGCGAACAATCAGACCAATGGTGTCAAGGTGAGCATTAACACCCACAGTCTTGCTGGTATCTTTACCCTCTACCAGGACATACGCCGTAGCTTTGTTGTCAATCTGAAGCTCATAGCCCGCCTCAGCAACAAGCTCACGAAGCAGCTCATGGATGCGCTCATAGTAGCCAACAGGGCTATCGCACTCAACAAGCTTCTTTGTAGTATCAATCAAATACTGTGTATCAGTCTCAAAATGAGTCATGACTATCTCCTAGTTTTGTGGATGAGTGTAGAGCTCTACCAGGTGCTCAAGCATGTCAACCATGCCCTCAAGCTCGGGGACAGGAACAAACTCTCTAACGCCGTGAGCATTGTAGTAGCAGGCAGAAAGATTAGCGCAAGGGAATCCTCTAAAGGAAAGCTGGGATCCGTCGGTGCCGCCACGCATTGGAATGCAGGTCATCTCTACGCCGACCTTCTCGTATGCAGTGCGTGCATTCTCGATTAAGTGCGCATACTCAGGCTTTAATACGATGTCAGCCAAATTGTGATACTGGTCGTGAATCTCAACAGAAAGTACCTCAGAGCCAATCTGCTTGTTTACATACGCTGCAGCGTCAACCATCAACTGCTTACGGCGCTCAACCTTTGCCTGATCATGATCACGAATGATGTAATCAGCGCGAGCAGACTCGCAATCACCGTTGACGCGCTCCAGATAGAAGAAGCCATCATAGCCCTCAGTGAACTCAGGACGCTCCGCAGGTGGAAGCAACTCGTGGAAGCGCATGATTGCCTCAGATGCATTAATCATCTGGCCTTTTGCGGTACCTGTGTGAACCGAAAGTCCGTGAGCACGCACAAACACCTCAGCGGCATTGAAGGTCTCGTAACAGAACTCACCAAACGGACCCCCGTCAATGGTGTAACCATACGCTGCACCAAAAGCATCAAGATCCAGAAGAGCTGCGCCGTGGCCAATCTCCTCATCAGGAACAAACGCAAGTGCAATACGTGGGTGCTTAAGCTCTGGATGCTCTTTGTAGCGAGCAAGCAAGCTGACCAGCATGGCAATGCCAGCTTTGTCATCGCCGCCAAGCAGCGACGTGCCATCAGTGGTAACCAGTTGCCAACCAACCATGTGCTCAAGCTGAGGATTTGTCTCAGGGCTGATATAGACCTCTCTGCCCTCACGATCAGAACCAACCACCAACTTGCCACCCTCATACGTAACAACCTGAGGATGAACGGGGTTACCCCAAGACTGCCAAGCC
>CALBBS010000278.1 GCA_937926845.1 uncultured Atopobium sp.
CGTTCTCGTACGGGTGCAGCACGTCGTCGACATCGTAATGCTGAGCCAAAAGAAGCGGCTCAGGAGGGCGAGAAGACACAGGAAAACGTACACGCCAACAACCAGGAGCGTCCTTCTCGCGATCGTAGACAGAACAACCAGCGCAACAAGAATCGCAAGCAGGGCCAGGCGAGCGAGCCATCGCTTTCCAAAGAGGTTCTGCAAGAGATGAAGCTTTCTGAGCTTCGTGCTAAAGCAACTGAGCTGGGCATTGAGTACGCAGGCGTTCATAAGTCTGATTTGATTGAGCTTGTATACGCTGCATCTGCAGCTGCTGAGGGCTTTAAGACTGTTGAGGGTATTCTTCAGATTAGCAACGAAGGCTACGGCTGGATTCGTACAGGTAATTACATGGAAGGCGATGACGACGCCTTTGTCCACCAGCAGATTATTAGAAATCTTGGTCTGCGCCCGGGTGATAGCGTCTTGGGCATGGTGGGACCTGCTCGCGTAAATAGCAAATATCCACCACTGCTTAAGGTTACCCAGGTCAACGGTGGGGAAGTTGAGGGTCTTAAGGACCGTCCTCGCTTCAAAGACCTGACTCCAATTTTCCCAGACCAGCCTCTTACTATGGAGCATGGTAAAGACTCCATTACGGGCCGTGCAATTGATCTGGTGGCTCCTATTGGTAAGGGTCAGCGTGGTTTGATTGTCTCGCCTCCAAAGGCAGGTAAGACCACCATTTTGAAGCGCATTTGCCAGTCTATTACCACCAACAATCCTGAGGTCCACCTCTTCTGCCTCTTGGTAGACGAGCGCCCTGAGGAAGTTACAGACATGGAGCGCTCCATTAAGGGCACCGTTGTTGCTTCAACTTTTGATATGCCAGCAGAGAATCACACCGTTGTCTCGGAGCTTGTCATTGAGCGAGCAAAGCGTTTAGTTGAGATGGGTCAGGACGTTGTGGTTATTCTGGATTCCATCACACGACTTGCTCGTGCATACAACCTGGCTATTCCTGCTTCTGGTCGTATTCTTTCTGGTGGTGTTGACTCTGCAGCTCTGTATCCACCAAAGAAGTTCTTGGGTGCAGCTCGAAACATCGAGAACGGCGGCTCACTTACTATCATTGCATCTGCTCTGGTAGACACAGGCTCCAAGATGGACGAAGTTATCTTCGAGGAGTTCAAGGGCACTGGTAACATGGAGCTCAAGCTTGATCGAGACCTGGCAGATCGCCGTATCTTCCCAGCTATTGATCCTGTTTCTTCTGGTACTCGTAATGAGGATCTGCTTATTAAGCCAGAGCTTCAGCCTATGGTATGGGGCGTTCGCCGTATTCTTGCAGGCTTCAATAACACTGAGCGTGCAACTACTGCTCTTATCAGTGGTCTTAAGCAGACCGATAATAACCAGGACTTCCTGATTAGGTCTGCAAAGAAGGCTGCACAGTCTGACTATCCACAGAATTAGTCAGATTTAAAGATGACGCAAGAAGTGCTTTCCAATCTATGTTGGGAGGCACTTCTTTTTTCTCGCCATTTGTTGAATAACTGCCAAAGAATTATGAAAAAGTTTTAAAGACGCTGTAAAAAATAATGAATTACGCTATAGTCATTTCTAACAGCACAATTATGTGTTGCAGCGGATTACACAAAGATGAAATGAAGCCCACCCGTTGCTCACGTCGCCCGTATTGGGTTTAGTAGCATATGCAAATTTAGCGTGTGTCTTCATACATCTTCTTAGCGTTTGTAGGGGGAGTTTGTATGACAGAAGGTAGGAATCCGGCAGTAGTCGCCGGCCTGCTCAGTGGACTGGTTCTGGTAGCAGAGCCAGCATCTGCGTATGCCCTTACCGCTAATGAAATTCGTCAAACGCCTCTTGGTGCAATCTTTACAGGCATTGGAGTGGGACTTGCTGCGGTTGCAGTCATTTCTGGTGCGGTCTTGGTAGTCTCTCGCTCGGTAAATCGTGGCGAGAAAATCGACGAGGTAGAAGCAAAGAGCCAGTCAGCTACAACGTTTCTGAGCTCAGATGAGGCTCTATCTTCAAAGCAGGTCTCAGTTGCATCGAACTTCTCGCCAGAAGAGAGCATTGTGATTCCGCTGGACTCCTCAAGGCGCTCGAT
>CALBBS010000279.1 GCA_937926845.1 uncultured Atopobium sp.
GGTTTTTCTCCATGCAACGAAGAATGATTGCCTCAAGTGCAGGGTCTACGTTGGGGTTGATCAGCGATGGTGGCTGAGGAGCCTCGTTGACCTGCTTCATAGCAACGCTGATAGCGTCGTCACCGGCAAAAGGAACGCGGCCAGTTGCAGCCTCGTACATGACAATGCCCAGGGAATAGATATCGGTGGTTGGTCCCAAAGGCTTGCCCGTACTCTGCTCTGGAGAAACGTAATGGGCGGTGCCAAGAACAGAGTTATCGGTGGTTAGACTGCTGTTCTTTGCACGAGCAATGCCAAAGTCCATGACCTTGATGTTGCCATCTGGCTGGACCATGATGTTCTGTGGTTTGATGTCACGGTGAATGATGTCGTGACGATGTGCTACAGAGAGCGCCTGAGCAATCTGAGAGCCAATCTGAGCGACCTTACGGGAATCAAGGGCTCCATGCTTGCGGATGCCGCTCTTAAGGTCTGTACCGCGCAGATACTCCATGACAATGTAGTAGGACTCGCCGTCCTTACCCCAGTCATAGACCGAGACAATATAAGGACTGGAGAGCGCTGCTGCAGCCTGAGCCTCCTGCTTAAAACGGGCAGCAAAGGATGGATCGTTTGCGTACTGCGGCAGCATCATCTTGATGGCAACAGTACGACCAAGAACCTGGTCCTGTCCGCGGTAAACGGTGGCCATTCCACCGGTACCAATTTTGTCTTGAACCTGGTAACGCCCACCGAGCATTCTACCTGGCATAACTCAACTCCTATCAAGCGTGCGATTTTCTCGCCACGTCACTTACTATCTTAGAACACGCCCAACTACTTGGGGAGAAGACCGTGCGGTGTTTTAGGCGCTACGAAGCAGCTCCCAAAGCCTGGATGTTCAGGCACTGCGCAAGAACACGTCCGCCAACTTGAGCACCGTAACCTAAAACGTTCTCGCCATTGCCTTCGATGACAACAGAAACAACAAGGGTTGGGTGGTCGTAAGGCGCAAAACCGATGAAGAACGAGTTAAAGTTACCGTTCTCGACGTCTGCCGTACCTGTTTTACCTGCAATCTTGACACCTGAAACGCGAGCTCCCATACCAGTGCCGGATTCAACAACGCCCAACATTGCCTCTCGGACCTG
>CALBBS010000280.1 GCA_937926845.1 uncultured Atopobium sp.
GTACTGACCTAGCATCATTTAATTTGAGCGAAGAGTTTTTGGCTGCCAAGCGAGAAGTGCTTTCGTTGCTGGGGTAGTTGCCTGTGTTATTGCGGGTGCGCGGGTTTCTCGCCTTGTGGTCTTGAACTGCGGGTTTCTCGCCTTGGATTTGATACAGAAAAAGACGTGAGAGTTTGCCTTTCACGTCTTTCTTGTTAGCTTGATTTTCGTGCACGGAATTTTGTTTGTGCAGTTAATTTGTGTAGCCTAATTACTCGCTGAACTCGAGGAATGCGCGGTATCCGCGGTAAGCCTCAAAGATGTCGGCCTTGTTTGCAATCTCCCAAGGTGCGTGCATGGAGAGAACAGGAACGCCGCAGTCGATGACGTGCATGCCGTATTTAGCCAGCATGTATGCGATAGTTCCGCCACCACCAGCGTCAACGCGACCAAGCTCAGCGGTCTGGAACTGAACGCCAGCGTTGTCCATAATGCGACGAATCAGCGCAACATATTCGGCATCAGCGTCGTTGGAGCCAACCTTGCCGCCACTACCAGTGAATTTGTTGAATGCAAGACCGTGACCCATGATGGCGGAGTTCTTGATTTCAAAGCTACCCGTAAAGCTAGGATCATAACCAGCGGAAACGTCACTGGAGAGCATGTAGGAGTTGGCCATGCAGCGGCGCAGGGAAAGTGGAGACTCAAAACCGGCAAGTACCAGGACCTCTGCCATGATGTTCTCAAAGAAGAGGGAGTTCATGCCAGTAGCGCCAACGGAGCCAATCTCTTCCTTGTCGGTCAGGATGGTGACGGAGGTACGTGCAGGAGTGTCGCACTCAAGCTGCGCAATCAGGGAAGGGTAGGAGCAGCTGCGGTCGTCGTGACCATAGCCCAAGATCATGGAGCGATCAAAGCCCATGTCACGAGCAGGACCTGCAGGAACAATCTCAAGCTCAGCGGAGAGAAGATCTGCTTCCTCAATGCCGTAGAGGTCCTTCAGAATATTGATGACGTTAGCCTTAACGGCTTCCTTTGGCTCGTCGCCTTCTGCATCAGCGGGTTTCTCGCCATTCTGGCCCCAAACAAGTGGTCGGTTGCCAACAATAAGGTCAAGCATCTCGCCCTCGATGACCTTGGAAGCAGTCTTACCAAGCTGCTCAGCGCTCAAGTGGATGAGAAGGTCGGAGATGCAGAAAACAGGGTCAGTTGGATCCTCTCCAACGCATACGTTTATGACGCTACCGTCTTTAAGTGCAAGAACGCCGTGAATTGCCAGAGGAATGGTGACCCACTGGTACTTCTTGACACCGCCATAGTAGTGGGTGTCAAAGGTGGCAAGCTCATTGCGCTCCTCAAGTGGGTTCTGCTTGACGTCCAGGCGAGGGGAGTCGATATGAGCACCAAGGATGTTCAGACCCTCTTCCAGGGACTTGGTACCAATCTGGACAAAGATGACGGACTTGCCGCGGATGTCTGCGTAGACTTTGTCTCCAGCCTTGAGGGTTTTACCTGCAGCGATGGCGTCAGAAAGCTTGACGTAACCTGCTGCCTCGGCAAGCTTGATAGCGCTTGCGGCGCACTCGCGTTCAGTCTTGTTCTCTGAGATAAACTTTCTGTAACCCTCGGTAAACGACTGGAGTTTGTCCAGGTCCTCCGAGGTGTACTTTTTCCATGCGTTTGTGGTTTCCATACCTATCCTTTCTGTAGCAAGCTCAGTCTGAGCTGCTGCTTATTGTTGCTGTTAGTTGCGCCGACCGTACTGAGACCGCGACTTAGTTGCCTCCGTTGGAGCCGCTTGAGCCAGAACCGCTGGATCCGCTGCTAGAACTATTACCAGATCCAGAGTTTTGATTGGAACCAGAATTGCTGTTTGAGCTGCCCGTTCCGGAGTTGTTACTAGAAGAATTACTCTCAGACGAGCTGCTTGAGCTGCTTGAGCTGTTTGAGTCGCTGGTCTTTTCCGAACTAGACGAGCTGTCGGAGCTGGTGGTCTCTGATTTCTCGGAGTCAGTGCTCTCCGAAGAGGAATCCTTGGAATCAGCGGACTCGCTTGACTCGTCGGTCTTCTCGCTAGAAGAGCTGGAATCGTCTTTCTGATCTGTCGAATTACTGGTATCCGTAGTTTTTTCCGTCACAACTGGGGTTGTGCTGACCTTTGGTCCCAAGCCAGATCCGTCGGTGATATAGCTGAGGAACATTGCATAAAGAATGACGGCAGAAATGGTAAAGATAATTGAAATGACGGTTACGATGGTTAAGGCTCTTATACGCTTGCGAGACAGTGTTGGCGTGCGATTTACCTGCGAAGACTGTCCTGTACCAGAATCAGCGTTGGGATAATAATCGCGAGAAGGTGCATATTGTGCTCGAGGCATATATTGTGTGCCTTCAAGCGTTGTTTGGCTGCTGTTTGGATATGCCTGCTGGTTATATTCATCGTTGTCGTCAGCGCGGAACTTATGTGTGGAGCGCCTGATAACGTTCTGGTAAATCTGCGAAGCAAGCGCCGAGGCGGCGGCACCAACGGCCACGCCAATAATCGAGCCGGCAATACCAATCTGGTTTGACAGTACAAACGCAGTCACCGCGGCAAGCGATGTTGCCAAAATTTGGGTAATTGAGACGTCCTTAAGAAGGCCGGGCTTCTCGTCTGTTGCCTCATCTGTAGGCTGAGCAGGCGAAGCTAATCGAGTTTTGTCTGCATCAAAGTGCTTATAGCTCACAAGATGCTCCTTTCTTCGAACTGATAGCCTACCTCATTTTTGTGAAGATGTAATGTTTCGTCGCTAAATCGCAACATCAGCTGGCGAGAACGCATCGGGTTTCTCGCGGAAGGCGCATCGGGTTTCTCGCGATGTTTTGTTAAAAACGACCGTATCAAAGGTGATGAAACAAGGTATCATTTATATGTATCAGTTTTCCGTCAAACGGAGGTTTAGCATGCTTGTAAGCGCAAAAGCCATGCTCCAGAGTGCCGAGAAGGGTCACTATGGCATCGGCGCATTCAACGAGAACAACCTTGAGTGGACCGCAGCAATCCTTGATGCAGCAGAAGAGCTCCAGTCTCCTGTCATCATTCAGTGCACCAGCGGCGCAGCAAAGTGGCAGGTAAGCTACCGCGTTGTTGCAGATATGGTTCGTCGTCTTGTTGAGGACAAGAACATCACTGTTCCAGTTGCTCTTCACCTTGACCACGGTTCATACGAGGATGCGTTCAAGTGCATTGAGGCTGGATTTACTTCCATCATGTACGATGGTTCTCATGAGCCTGATTTTGAGACCAACCTTAAGCGCACCGAAGAGGTTGTAAAGGCAGCTCACGCAAAGGGCATTTCTGTTGAGGCTGAGGTCGGCGGCATCGGCGGCACCGAGGACGGCGTTACCGC
>CALBBS010000281.1 GCA_937926845.1 uncultured Atopobium sp.
AAAGGCAACGCCCACAGCGCCCCAGATTGGAAGACCAAAGTCCTGCCAACCAACGCCAATGGTGATGGACGTCAGACCAACCAGAGATGCAACCTGGATGTCGATGCCGCCGGTAACCATAACAAGCGTTACAAAGAGCGAGATCATAAAGACTGGCAGGTTATCGTTAATGCTGGTAAACAGCAGTGCTGGACGCAAGAACTTGCCGTTTGCAGCGCCAAAAATCACAAACTCAAGCACAAGCAGACCGATGAGAATCATGTTCCAGCTTGTCTGACCCTTGGACAAGAATCCCTTAAGTGTCTTCATCATTAGCGAACACCACCCTTCTTACCTGAAGGGCTCAAAGCAGCCTCACCAAAGTCTGCAATCTGCTCCGCAAGAATCTCAGAGGTTGCCTTTGGAGAAACGCGCGCGTTCAGACGAGCGTGCTTGTTCTGAACAATAGAACGGTGCTGAAGCAAAGCGTCTACAACAACAATGACAATCAGGATGACGCCGGTAATTGCGTTGTCGTAATTTGACGAGAAGCCCATGAAGACCAGCAGGTAGCTGATGGATGCCATGATGACGGAACCGACAGCCGCGCCAAGGACAGAACCAACGCCGCCAAGCAGGCTAACGCCGCCAAGAACGCAAGCTGCAATAGCCTTCATCTCGTAGCCGTTGCCACTCATTGGGGTAACAAAACCAATACGGCTGCAGAAGATGATGCCTCCGATAGCAGCCATAACACCGCAGATGACGTATGCCAGAATCTTTGTCTGAAGAGCTGGAATACCAACCAGAGTTGCACCGTTAGCGTTATCGCCAACTGCTGCAAACCAGCGACCACGACGGGTCTGAGTCAGAGCAAAGTGAATCAGAATAACCAGTGCAATGACTGCGCAATAGTAAACAGTGAAGTCACCAATACCAGTTACTGCCGAGAAGTCCTTGAACTCCTTAGGAAGGTTCTCAACCCACTGACCGTTGGTGTAGACGTAGACAATGCCGCGGAGCACTCCGTTAGTACCCAGGGTAAAGATCAGTGATGGAGCCTTCATAACGGCAACGCCCCATGCGTTAACCAGGCCAATTGCTACACCAATGAGAATACCTACCAGGCAAGCAACAGGAAGTGGAGTTCCATCTCTCAGCATGCTACCAACTACCACAGCAACAAGACCCAAGTTAGAACCAACAGAAACGTCAATCTCACCAATGAACAGAGTAAATGCCACACCAACAGCGACCAATGTGTAGACAACGGACGTGTTAAAGCAGGCAGCAATTGTTGCTGGCGTCAAGAATGCAGGATTCATTGCGCCAACAATAATAAAGAGAGCAATCAGAAATGCGAGGCTGCTCAGTCCCCTAGCCTTGAGAAGGCGCTTTACAAGATCCATACGTCACCTCCTACAATCCAAATGCAGCGGACATGAGGTTGTCCTGCGTAATTTCTTCTTTTTTGAACTCGTGATTAATGCGTCCCTGGTACATGGTGAACGCGCGATCAGCAAGCTCAATAATCTCTTCCATATCAGAAGAAATCAGAAGAATAGAAACACCTTGCTTACGGAGTTCCTGCAGAACAGCGTATACATCGCCACGAGCAGCAGCGTCAATACCACGAGTTGGCTCGTCCAAAATAACAACCTTTGGAGCAACCGAGAATGCGCGGCCAATAACAATCTTCTGCTGATTACCACCAGAAAGACCGCCTACCTCCTGATCAAGGCCTGTGACCTTGGTGCGGAAGTTATCAACGTAGTTCTGAGAAACCCTATCCTCTTCTTTACGGTTAAGCAGCAGCTTACCCAGGGAAGAGTTTGCAAGCAGAGCACTGGTAGTGTTCTCATCAACGTCACGAATTCTAAACAGACCGTCATTGAAGCGGTCCTCTGGGACATAGCTCAGGCCTGCAGCAATGACGTCCTTGGTGGACTTGCCGGTAATGTCTTTGCCATCAACAAATACCTTGCCGCCCAAAACCTTATCCATACCGTAAATGGTGGTAGCCATCTCTGATCTACCAGCACCAACGATACCTGCAAGACCAACAATCTCACCTGGATAAATATTGAGGTTTACATCAGCAAAACCATAACCAGTAAACTCAGCAAGCTCAAAGATTGGCTCGGCGTTGTAATCAATGTTTGCGCTCTCGGCAATCTCTTTCTTAATCTCTGCTGCGTCTGGTGGAAGAAGTCCGCGTACAAGATCTTCTCGCGTAAAGTCCTCTACCTTGCCGCGCATAGCCATAACGCCGTCACGCAAAATGCCAATGCTGGTAGAAATCTCAAAGACCTCTGCCAGGCGGTGGGTGATGTAGATAATGCCAATGTTCTTCTGCTTGAGCTCCTGAACTACCTTGAAGAGGCTCTGTACCTCGTCAAAAGTAAGTGCAGAGGTTGGCTCATCCAGAATAAGAATCTCGGAATGACGCATAAGACCGCGGAGAATCTCAACCATGCCCTGCTCAGCAATGGAAAGCGTCATTGCCTTACGGTCCAGGTCAAGCTCCCAGCCAATCTCTTTCATAGTGTCTTCGAGCATCTTGTTGAGCTCGGCTTTTGGAGCCTCAAAGCCAATGGTGATGTTCTCCCTAACAGTCATGTTAGGGAACAGCATTGGCTCCTGAGGAACCATATAGATACTGTGTGCAAGTGCGGCCTTAGGGTTGGAGATATCAACCTTTTGACGATCGATAGAAATTTCTCCCTCATCGGCAGAGTAAATACCCATGATAATCTTCATGAGGGTAGATTTACCGGAACCGTTGCCACCAATAAGAGAGATGACCTCTCCTGGCGCCAAATCTAAGTTAATGCCTTTTAATACCTCGTTGGAACCAAATGACTTCTTGATTCCGCGGACGGAAAGAAGTGTGTCGCACTGCTCGCACACATCTTTTCCTTCAGGCGACTTTGGGTCAGTGGCATCGATATCGATGTCAAAAGATTCACCCATAGTACCTCCTACCAAAAATAACAAACGGCCGTACAAAATCTCACACTTTGAAGATATCTATAAATAGGCATTCTTCAAAGCATCGTCACGACAAACGGTATTATTACTGCCGTGAATGGTATTTTTGATTGTATTATGAACAATAGTTCGCAATACCTCTATACGCAATTATGGTATTTGTAGTATATCTTCCTGTTAATAGGGGAAATAATTACTATAATGAAGTCTAGTATGTTAGATACAAATGTTTTATCATTAAACAAAAGTATCAACAGGAGGATGCATGGACGAACAAACTTATGCACTAGCTACTAAGGCTGCATGGTATTACTACATGGAAGATAACACCCAGGCTCAGATTGCTGAGGTCATGGGCGTTTCTCGTGCAAAAGTTATTCGTCTGCTTGAAGAGGCTCGCGCGCAGGGCATTGTTCAGTTCAGCTTTAGAAAGAACGATAGCCAGCGTGTTTCCGCAGAACAGCTCCTTATTGACCGCTTTGGTCTCAAAGATGCTTTTGTGGTGCCTACTCCTCTGGACAGCTCTGCTATTAACCAGTCTATTGCTCAGGGCGCAGCTCACTACGTCTCTGACCACCTGCGTGAGGACGGCTACCTTAACATTGGCTACGGTGATACCGTCAGTCGCATGCTGGGCTTCCTTGCCAAAAACCGCGAGGAGTCACTTAACGTTGTAAGCCTTACGGGCGGCGTGAGCTACTACCTGCCAACCGTTGGCACTACCGCCTACTCCATACACCTGTTCTTAACACCGTCTCCACTTGTTGTGTCTTCTCGCCAAGTGCGCGATGCACTTCTTGACGA
>CALBBS010000282.1 GCA_937926845.1 uncultured Atopobium sp.
GAGCCTGCACCTGCTTCAACTGTTGTTGTTGAGCCAATTATCCCAACAACTCCAGAGGCTCCTGAGGCACCAGCTGCTCCAGCAGACGCACCAACTCAGAATCCTGAGGGACCTGCAGCTCAGTAAAGTAGAGCACATATAAAAGAGACGGCCATCATGCAGATTGTGTGATGGTCGTTTTTCTTTTTCAATCCCATGTTTTTAAAATTGCGCGAGTGACCATGCCTTAGAAAGATTCGCATCAGATATTTGCAAGATTAGAGGTAAATAAGCAACAAATTGCCGATTTAAGCTTTATATGTGGACTGCATGTGAGAAAGTTTGTGGGCTAGTTTCGTATTTGAGCATTTATGTGGTATGATGCTTGGTCGAACTTTCCTGCTTCGGGTGCACCTTCACTTCCCGAAGCCATTAGCCCAGAGGAGGTGACAATATGAAGGCCTATGAACTGCTGTTTTTTGTTGACCCAGCTTCCACCGAGGAAGTCCGTGCTGGTGTAATGAAGCGTATTGACGTTGCTATCACCACTGACGGCGGAGTAGTCGACAGCGTCGAGGACTGGGGTAAGCGTAAGCTTGCTTTTGAGATCGACGATCTTACCGAGGGTGACTATACCCTCATCAATTTCCATGCAGATCCAACGCAGATTGCAGAGCTCGATCGAGTCCTGCGAATCAATGATGCTGTTAAGCGTCACATGATTGTGCGTCGAGTCGATAAGGACTAAGTCCTTGTAATGGAAAAGTGGAATTATTCCACGATGAGAGGTAGTGAGATTTATGAGTATTAACAGGGTTAACATTTCGGGCAACCTGACCCGTGACCCGGAGCTTCGCTCCACAGCAGGCGGTACCCAGATTCTATCCTTCGGCGTTGCGGTTAACGATCGTCGCAGGAACCAGCAGACCGGTGAGTGGGAAGATGTTCCCAATTTCGTTGACTGCGTAGTATTTGGACAGCGTGCTGAAGCACTTTCCCGCTTCCTCTCCAAGGGTTCGAAGGTTGCTATTGAAGGCAAACTTCGTTTCAGCTCCTGGGAGACGAAGGAAGGACAGCGTCGCAGCAAGCTTGAAGTTGTTGTTGATGAGGTCGAGTTTCTTTCTAGGAATCAGCAGGGTGGAGCCCCTATGTCACAGGGTGCACCATCTTATGCAGCTCCAACTCCACAGGCACCCGCTCCCGTTCCGGCTCCGCCAGACGAGGAGTTCTACGATGCTGATATTCCGTTTTAAACGTCAGACAGCAACACAGACGTTACTGTCATCTGAAAGGTAAAAGACATGGCTCAGCAGAAACAAGATTTTCAGCGCCAGCCGCGTCGCAAGTATTGCCAGTTCTGCAAGGAGGAGACTGAGTTCATCGATTACAAAGATACTCAGCTTCTTCGTAAGTACATGACCGACCGTGGCAAGATTAAGCCTCGTCGCGTCACTGGCACCTGCACGCAGCACCAGCACGACATTGCACTTGCTATCAAGCGCGCACGCGAGATGGCACTTCTGCCCTACACTGTCCCTGTGGTTTCCAGCCGCGGTGGCCGTAGTCGCGGATAACCTATCTGTTCTTCAGGTAGAGTTGGTTAGCAATGGATAGACCGGATTCAAATATTCCTCAGGCACCTGAAGGGTATTCTCGCCCAGAGAGTAGCCCACAGAATTCTGCCGGTCCAAGCAACCAAAACGGAGGCAAGCCGCATCCGTTTGAAACTCCAACCTACAAGCAAGGCTTTGTTCTTTGCGTTGTTGGCGGAGTAATTACCGGGCTCCTTTCTTTTATTGGAGCAGCTTTGGTTGCGTATGGCATGGTAATTGCTGTCTATTGCAAAAAAAGGCACGGATGGTTTGGTCCTGCTATTACTTCAGTACTTGTTACGGGTGTAGCAGCTTATTTGCTCTCGGGACCAACGGAAGCGGCTACTTCAGTTACCGCTTGTGCACTTGCTCTTGGAGTTGGCTACGCTTTTGCAACAGAGAAACTCACCGTTGGTGTTGGGTCTCTTCTTGTAGGAGTAACGGCTTTGGCACTTCTAGGATATGACGCGTTTTTTGCCGCAATGGCAGGAACAACTCTTCCCGAGCTTGCTCAGAACGTATTTAATCAATACGCCTCGCAGGTCTCAGGTGCTTCTCCAGAGATCAATGAAGGTCTTTCAACGGCAAAGGCGCTCTTTATGCTCTTTTGGCCAACCAGCTATACCGGCATGGCGCTTTTATATTTTGTAATTGCGCGTTTTGGAGCTCGAACAGTGTATAAAGCACTGACAAGAGACCCACAGAAATTGCCACAGTTCCAGCTGATGGATGTTCCATTTTGGATGTGTGCTCTTACCGTGGCCAACTTGTTTGTGTATGCACTTTCAAGCACCATTTTGTCTGCACAAGACATACTTCAGCTTATTACGTTGAATGTGTTTATGGCTCTTAGAGTTGTGTTTGCTCTTCAGGGCCTTGCAGTGCTCACATGGTTTGTGCGCGAGAAGCACTTCTCGCCAGCACTTTCTCTGTCACTGTTTGTATTGGCAGGCATGTTAGAAGTTCAGTTAGGCGTTATGGCTCTCGTAGGACTTATTGATGCCTGGGCAAACTTCCGAAAGCTTAATCGCTCAGGAAACCAGGATTCAGAGCCTACGATAAACAACAACTAGTCGATACCATCGACTCATCAAAGGAGTTTCCCATGAAAGTTATTCTCTTGGGCGAGCTTCGCGGTAAGGGCGGCGAAGGCGACATCGTAGAGGTCGCACAGGGTTATGCGGAGAACTTCCTGTTCCCCAACAAGATTGCCCAGCCTGCTACACCGGGTAACATCAAGCAGCTTGAGGAGCGTCGTCACAATATCGCTAAGCGCGAAGAGCAGCGTATTGCTGACGCAAATGCTACCAAGGCAGCTCTTGATGGCAAGCTCGTAACTGTTGACGCTCGCATTGGCGAGGAGGGCCA
>CALBBS010000283.1 GCA_937926845.1 uncultured Atopobium sp.
CTCATACGCCGATGGGCTAGCTGACGGGCTACGTAAGGCTCATGAGATTACTCAAAAGGACCGTGAGAACGCAATGAAGGTTGCAATGGTCTCAGCAGCATCTCACACACCAGCAGAAACAATGAAGGAGCTAAACAATGTCCATCAACTTACAGCAGGTAGTAGCGAAGAGTAAAGTCTCTACCCTAGATGGTGACCTAAAAGACATTGCGGAGCAGATGCTTCGGGATAAGTTCTTCCCAAAGAACAATAGCACTGAGATTGATAGGGATGTTCTTGAGGCACTACAGAGAAAGAACCCACTTGATGAGATTTATTCAGTCACACACCCTCCTGTCAATGGGAAATTTAAAAAACTTTTTTATATCTCGCATCCCAATCTTAATAGCATTGCAAAGGCTATCAGGAGAGCGAAAGAGGAGCTTGGTACGTTTAGCCTCAGCTCTATGTGTCTGGTTATGGGTTGGGATTTTTATCAGGAGCTACTAAAAGCAGATAATGTTTATATTAGACATGGCGAAAGAGACATCAGCTTATTGGGCTGCAGGGTTGTTGTAAATGACTCGGGGTTTGTATCCTATTTAGAAGTGGAGCTTTGATATATGAGTAAGAGAGAGTTAACAATTACAATTACTGAGGACTGTAGGTTTAGTGTTGCTGACGATATAGTACGTGTACAGATGAGAAATATTGCAATAAGAAAGGGAGAGCGCAATGAGCATAACATTCTTTAACCAGTGGAGGCAGCTATTCCATCTAGGTTCTATGAATTGGATTGATTTTGATCTTATCAACATCTCATGGGAGATTGATAAGATGACTGAAGATTTTGGAATTGATGTTACACTATTTGGATTTGGCTTCCATGTCCACTATGTCTCCAGGAGAATGCGCAGATATTTCAATAGTGCGATGGAAAGCTGTAAGGACGAAAGTAAGAATCCAGACTTCAGTCTTTAAGATATAAAAATAAGACCCCACTTAGTTGTGAGGTCTTTATTTTATGTCTTAATGTTTTAAGAATCTTTGCGGGCTTCGCCAGCCTTTTTACCAGCAAATCCAGCGGTTGTTATAAGTCCTGAACCAACAAGACCAATCTTGAATACACCATCAGCGATGCCATCAACTCCACCAGTGACAAAGCCAAGTGCTCCACCGGCAAACGCAGCTAACACAATAAGGCCAGCCTTACCCCAATGTTTTTCGTTTAGCTCCTGGCCAAGTTTTACTAATGCAATAGCAGCAAGTGATAATATTGATTCCATTTATTTATCTCCTATTTTAAATATGTTCTTCAGAAGCTGTGTAAGCTCCTGTAACAGCTTTTTAACATCTTGTAGTAAGGTTGTAGTCTCTTTGTCTAAAGACCCCTCAGACGGCTTCTCATGAGCTTGTGGAGGTATAACCTCTGGTTTCTTTTCTTCTTTTGGCGCTGGTGCTGGGATTTCAGTAAGAGCGTCTAATGAAATGCCCCAGTCTCGACCACCATCAGTTGAAGATTTACTGCGTAAATAAACCTTACCCTCCCACTCTGTTTGGGTTTTGAAGTCAATATCGGTGCCAGCCTTGATGACAGAACCAACAGGCCTCTTATTAACAAGGTCATAAACATACAGATCAACTGCAGCCCTCATATAGCGCGGGTTGTCCATTGCAACCCATGTTGGTCGTGTAGGTACTGGTGCTGGAGCTGGAGCGGGAGCAACCTTATTACGAACATTACCCCAATCATCATCTTTACTAACTTCCTTAGTTGCTGCGATTCGCTCAAGACGGTCGAGGTCGTAATTACCAGGACAATTTGTTGATGTAAATTGTCGGTGTGGCACTAATGGAAGATAACCATATATACTGCGTAACTGAGCTATAACCTCAGCAACAACATCATAATCTTCATCTCGACATCGAGGGTCGCATTCAATTGATATCGTATATGGGTTTGCCGAGTTGGTTGCCCATGATGCGTTTTCCAGGTCAATCAGACAGGCTGCTCGCCTACCTGTTCCTGTGGCCACAATGTGTGCAGAGCTACTACCGTTTGGACGACATAGGTAGCTTACAACACCTTCGTATGTAGGGCCCTGGCTAGGGTCTCCCCACCAATGGATAGCGATGGCTTCAATAGTCCGAGGCCGTCCCCACGTTGCGTATACATCTGCAGCCTCTGTGTAGTTTGGACTGTTCCATTGTGTTTGCCAATTAAATGCCATTATTGTTTCTCCTTTAACTTAGACAGCTCCTGCTCAAGAACTGCAATCTTTCTATTCTTTTTATCAAGCTCAACTAGCAATGCATCAAGCCTGGCTTTTGTTTTGCTGTGGTCTTCACGCTCCTTATTGAGGTCATCGGTGAGGGTTGCGATTTGACGCTCAAGGTCATCTTTCTCGGTGCGCAGTTTACTAATCTCATCAAATAAGAAATCCACCTGTTGAATCAACGTCTCAACCTTTTTGTCCGTCTCATGGATTTGTGTAACGGACACCGCCTTATCAGCAGCTTCATTATTGGAGTTTTTATCCCTAATAGCCACAATGAATGTAGCGGCCGCTGTGATAACTAGAGATATAGCAGTGATAACCGCTGCGATGTCTATTTTTACTGCTTCAATCACCTTTATTCCTTGTTTTTATTTTTGTTTCTAATCGCTGTTTCTGGGTTAATAGGTGGCTCTAGTAGAATAAAGAACGCCCCAAAGGCGAGTATATAGTGTGCTATTATTGTTGATAGCGGCGCTGGAGGTCCGTTACTAAACAGTAGGTCCGTTAGCATTCCAGTCCCCATGAGCCCGTAGAGAACCACGGAGATTCCTAGCCCTAGCCGAGCGGTTTTATATGACCACCTGGCCAGGGCTCCAGCAATCATAGCTCCGCACAGCAACCATAGTAGTCCAGTCAGCCAGTACGGCAATATGGTACACGCCGCATTGACCATAAATTCCCTGGGACACAGCAATATACTTAAACCGCTAACAAACGAAGCAGCGGCCTGACAGCCATATAGTCTCCATAGAAGTTTATGAGTTACCCTCAGGTTGATGTATTTTTTCATTCTTCGGTTCTCCTCCTATTTTTTTCTTATACGGCTCGCGTTAATGAACACCTGTTGCTCCAACTCTTTCTTTAGCTTTGGAGGAATCTCATCGTGCTTTGAGTAATAGTCAGACAGTGCATCACGCACTTTCTCGTTGTACTCTTTAGCAACCCGCCTTGCCCTGTTTTGATCACCCAGGGTTGCAGCATCACGAGCCTCCTCAAGAGCCTCTTTGCGACCCTTAACCTTATCAATGGCCGAGTAAAAGTCGTAGTATTGCTGCTTGAGTTCTCGAGTTTCCTGTGAATCAACCTTATCTGCCTGTTTGTCTGACAGCGTTGGGAAGCCATCTTTAATCCATTGACGACCAGCTTCTGTGGTATATTGACCGAATATTGTGGCGTTAATCACGCTGTTTTGGTCCATATCCTGTAGATAGCGAAGCTTACCTTTAGAGTTACGACTTGCGCCTGTGGTTGTTGATTCATAACCCTCGACAGATTTCTTGAGCTGAGTACCAGCTGGAACAATACCAGACCAGTTATCCTCCCAGAATTTATCAAAGCCCTTGCCCTGTAAGGCCTGCATCAACCCAGTCTTGTTCTTGCCATCACCAAACATAAGTTGCACCAATGGTGATCGATAGATACCGTCACCACCCTTAACCTCTTTTCCGGTCAATGCGCCGATGTATGGAGCCACTTGGTCGTAGAACGGTATCCATTCTGTCTCACGCATCCCCATAATAGGCTTTAGTGTTTCGGTTAAAAGCGTTGCTACAGCAGCTGCCGCAACAATATTACCCGTTGCCTTAGCGTTTAGTCTGAGCTTACCATCTGCACCGCGCTCAACCATGCCCTTGGCTGTCCTGGCCATAAAGCCAGCCTGCTTACCGGTAAAGGTTGCAAGTTGTGTCAGGGAGCGAACGCCCTGTCCATTAAAGGCTAATGGCATATCAAGCTTAGATGTCATAAACTGAGTGTCTGTGGTTTTACGGATGGCATAATTT
>CALBBS010000284.1 GCA_937926845.1 uncultured Atopobium sp.
GCCAGCGTAGGAGTCTGAACACGACCAGCAGAACGCGTATTGCCCAGGCCGCCAAAGCGTGCGGTGGTCAGGTAACGGGTCAGCACCGCACCCCAAATGAGGTCGATATACTGCCTGGACTCACCTGCTGCAGCCAAGTTGTAATCAAGGTCCACCAGGTTATTGAAGGCAGTCTCAATCTCTGTCTTAGTAAAGGCAGAGTAGCGTGCACGAAATACCGCCAGATTAGGATTAACCGAGAGAACCTGTGCCAATGCATCAGAGCCAATAAGCTCTCCCTCGCGGTCAAAGTCTGTACCGATAATGACTGACTCTGCCTTCTTAGCAAGGTTCTTGAGGGCGCGAATAATCTCTTTTTCTGCAGGTTGTTTATCTACAGGAGCCCAAATCAAATAAGGCAAGCTGGGGATTTTCCAACCCTTAAGGTCAACGCCATCTGCCATAAAAGGCTTGCGCTTAACCTTATAAGGAGGACGCTCAAGACCATCTGGAACATCTGCAGGAAGGTGCTCCCCTTCTGCAGTTTCTCCATACCAGCCCTCTTCCTTGTCAAACTTAAGGGCTAAAGGAAAATCTGGTTGCAGAATATGACCGCGAAGACCAATAGCAACATGATCTTCTCCGCCGCGTCTAAAACGATAAACAGGAGTGTTGTATACCTTGTCTGCCTCAGGCTTACCCGATTCAGACAGAAGGCGAGCAATCTGCTGCGCTGCGTCGTTTTTCTCGGTAACAACTAGAATCAAAGAACAACACTCTCCAAAGTAAAGACGAAATTACTAGATTTTGTCCAGCTCATGCTGTTCGTAGTCCTCGCGGCTCCACTTAAGAGCAGCTTTGCCATCACGGGCAATAATGACGTAGCGAGCAACGGCCAGAGCAACTTCATACAACAGAATAAGAGCAGCAAACATCAAAACCATAGTGACGGGAGATGCGTCAGGAGTGACTACTGCAGAAAGAATCATCAGACCAACATAGACATAGCGCCACTGCTCACGCATGTCCTTGTAAGGAACAAGGTGAAGAATGGCCAGGTAGAAAATGACCAGTGGAAGCTGGAACGCAACGCCAAAGCCAATCTCAAACATCATAATAATGTTGAGGTAATCGCTTGCCTCATTAATGGTTCCTGCAAACTCCTGCGACTGGCCAATCATCCAACCAATAGCTGTGTTCAAAATGATGAAGTAGCAGAACAGCATACCCAAGAAGAACAGGGTAATCATGGCGGCTACGGTTGGAACAACCCACTTACGCTCTTTAGCGTTAAGCGCTGGCAAGAAAAATGCCATAATCTCCCAGATGATAATAGGTGTGCAGATAATCACCGAGAAGAAGAAAGCCACCTTAAACCTGATACTAAAGCCACCAAGTACCGAGATAACGGTAAGCTTACCGTCAGTTAAATACTCCCTGATGGGATCAATCAAAATCTCAATCAGTGCAGGTGTTGCAAAATAAATAATGATTGCCGTAACAAATAGCGATACCACCACAATGGTCACACGACGGCGGAGTTCTCCCAGGTGATCAAAAAGTGGCATACGAGCTGGAGTAATAGGCATTACACGCGAAAGCTGGACTTATGCGTCCTGGCTTTCTCCCTCCTCTCCAACAACTTCTTCTTTCTTGTCTTCTGCTATGGAGCGAGAAGAACGTGCAGATCCAAGGTTATACAAGTCTTTTGCAGATGGAGCTGCAGCAGGAGTTTCTTCTGCAGCCTTAGGTGCCATGTGCTCAGTTACCTCTGTAGAATCATCAGAGAAAGCAACAGAAGACGTAGCTTGTGGTGCAGCTGCAGGAGCCTCTTCTGCAGAAGCGGTCTCCGCCTGCTCAGCCTCCTGGGTCTGCTCAGCTTGCTTACTCTGCTCAGCAGCCTCAGCAGCAGCCTTCTCAGCTGCCTCACGCTCTTCCTTGAGACGAGCACGACGCTCAGCAAAGGTCTCCTGATGGTCAGTATCCTCGCGGTCAGCATCAGATGCAGCATTTTTGAGCTGCTCGGAGCGCTTGGGCTTCTCGTGAAGTGCATCCGCTGCAGGATCAAGTAAGTCTGCACGGACAACTTTATTAAAGCCTTCTTGAGCGTTCTGGAACTGTCTGAGAGCACGGCCAAGCGTGCGACCCATACCAGGTAATTTATCAGGACCAAATACTAAAAATGCAAAGAGCAGAATTAGTACGAGCTCTGTTTCTCCAATGCCAAACACAAGCAATACCTTTCTGGAACAAACATAAACAAGCTCTTTGAACCGTTTCTCAAAGAGCTTGCAAGTTACCAAACCTACTTGCGAACGTTAAGGTCTTTATCAACCCCAAGAAGCGTAAAGACACGCTCCACGTTTTTCTGAGGATTTGCAACAACAAGCACAGAACCACTCTCTTGTGCTCGATGTGCGGCACCCACTAAAACGCCAATGCCCGTCGAATCAATATAAGCTACCTCAGCAAAATCAGCTTCAACTTCTTTTACTCCATCGGCGAGCGCGGTATCCAAAGCATCGCGAAGCTCAGAGGCGTTTGATACGTCTACCTCACCCTCAATGCGAATAATGGCCTTTTCATCTGTAATTTCAGAGCTTATCTCTAGTGCCATAACTCCTCCTTACTTAGTGTTATTTGAAGAGGTAGAGGTGTTTCCGTTTAATGCATCAAGAACTTTCTGTGCATTATCCCTCACACCGGCGCTATTATCGGAATCTTTCTCAATTGCCTTCTGCAGTGCCTCTTTTGCAAGATCTACTTGATCAGTAACACGATACATCATTCCCAAATTAAGCCAACCGTTAGCATAGTCTGGAGAGCGATCTGTTACTGCCTTAAGTGCCTCAACGGCGCCTGTTTGGTCTCCTGCATAGAACTGCGCAATAGCCCTATCAACACGAACCTCATCAGAATCATTTGAAGCAAGATACGTATCGTACTCGGCAATTGCCTTGTTAATCAGCTGTAAAGACTGCTTCTGAACAGAATCATCTTGAGAGGAGCTCTTAAGTGCCATTCCCCAACCTAGATACGTACGGGCCAGATCAAGATGTGCTGGAAGATTATCTGGATTGGACTGAATAGCAGACTCTTTTTCTTCTGCCTGTTTCTGATAGACCTGGTTAATGGCCTCAGGAGAATTCTGCTGAGTCTGACTCTTTTTTTGAGAGTTAGAGAAAATGCTGGCCAGGGAAGGCAACATCATAGAAATAGCAATAAAGAGCGAGAATACGCCAATAGCAATCTTCATGCTTGTAGAAGGACCTGGCTTTTTAGGAGCCTCATCGGGCTTGCGGTCCTTTGCCTTCTTTTTTGCTGTCTGGTTTGCCATAGCAACCAGCTCTTTTTCTGCCTTCTGTTCTGGTGTAAGTTCTGGCTTTGAAGTATTAGTTGGCATTCAACATCCAATCGCTTTTTCTAAACATAGTTAATCAAGATACGGCAGAATGAGCTTACTTTCAAAGTAAATACCAAAGTTACACAAGCTATCCCCAGACGCTCTGACCACGATCAACTTTTGCTAGTCGAGCACTTACCTGTTTAACAGCAACAATAAAGACATCAAGCGCTGCATCAAGCTCTTCCAACGTTGGGTAACTTGGAGCAATTCTGATATTAGTGTCAAAGGGGTCCTTGCCACTTGGCCACGTAGCACCTGCAGGTGTCATAGTAACGCCCAACTCATGTGCGCGAGAAACAATTGCGCGCGCAGAGCCAACAGGGCCATCAAATGAGACAAAGTATCCGCCCTTAGGATGAGACCAGGTTGCAACAGCTAAATCGCCCAAACCCTCCTGTAGTTTGCTCTCCACTAGATCAAAACGTGGTCGGAGCAGCTTGGCATGCTTTTGCATGTGAGCTTCAATGCCGTGCG
>CALBBS010000285.1 GCA_937926845.1 uncultured Atopobium sp.
GGTCAACAACACGAGGGTCATCCTTTACCAGAAGGTCTGGCTCGCCATCTTTACCCTTCCTAGATACGGAGGTGTCAAAAGCCTTTGGCGAGAAGGACACGGCGCGCTGATCAAGGCCAAGCGAGAGCCAGTGAGCACGGAGCTGCTCTGGTGTGTAGAACTCAAGGAGCTCTTCAGCCATTGGAGGCTTGATTGCGCCAGAGCTAGAGGCTTTTTTGTTCATAAAGAGAATGTGGTAATTAGCAACTGGAGTATCGGTGATAAGACCCCAATCAAGTGCATCCCACAGTGGATTCTGAACAATGCAGTAGAAGAAGATGTTGTCCTGACCAATGAACTGGTAGACAGCAGCATCGTCACTGCACCACCAATCGCGCCACTCGTCAGAAGAATAGCGGCTACCGCCATTGTTTGCATCTTCAGAAAGTGCAGCGCGGGTGAAGGTAATTGGAGCCCAGAGAGACTCAGTCCAAACCCAGATGGTAAGGTCTTTGAGGTCCTCGATATCAGGAGATTTGAGGCCCCAAGAAATATTGCCCGTCATGCGGTAAGGCAGAAGGGTCTTGCTTGTTCTAAAACGAATTCCAGCCTCTTTGAGTTTCTCGCGAGCTTCGTCTCTGTCTTGCCAGTTCTCAAAGACAACGGAGAAAGAAGAGGCGTTTCCTTCTGGCTCAATGACACTATGAGCTGGAAGGGAAGAGGCAACACCATCAAAGTCTTGGCGGTAGGAATTTTGAATGTAGATAATAGGCTCGGTCAGAGTCTCTTGAACGGTTGAGGTAACAACTGAGCGAATCTGTGGGTTGTTCTTCCACTTTTCTACCAGGTTGTTTAGGAACTCTTTGTATTGAGGCAGGTCAAAGTACCAGCTGGGTGCAGGACGAAGCTCTGGCGTGGTGCCGGTGAGCTGCGAAACAGGGGCAATGAGCTCCTCTGGGTTGAACTGATGACCAAGGTCGCATTCTTCTGCATAAGCCTTCTCCGACTTGCAGCCCTTAATAGGGCAACGTCCATTGACCTGGCGTCCATTAAGGAACGTCTGAGCCTCAGTATCGTAAAACTGTTTAGTTGAGAGCTTGGAGAGTTTACCGCGCTCGTAGAGGCGGTGCATGATAGCATCTGCCATCTCTTCGTGAATTTTTGCTGCGGGCTCTAATGCAGAGCCACCGTAGAAATCAAGCGAGATATTGTAGGCTTTAAGAGCGCTTTTCTGCAGGTTGTGATTATGATTAACGTAATCAAGGATGGTGCCTTCGTAGCCCTCTTCTTCAACCTTTTTGCGATAGCCCTCTGCAATAGGAGAGCCATAGCAGTCAGTTCCCGAGATAAACAGAACATTTTTCTGGCCAATGCGATCTCTTAAGAAACGAGCAAAGAAGTCTGCGGGGACAAAAACGCCCGCAATGTGTCCAAAGTGGAGATTCTTATTACCGTAGGGCATACCACCAGTGATGACAGCACGCTTAGGAAAATGTGGGCGGTTGTTCATGTCGTAGCTTTCGGCCATGGATACCTCGCAGTTGGAATTAGTAGATTACGCAAATTATCTTCTTATTCTAATCTTTTTTGATTCACTACACGAATAGATTCAGAACTCGATACTATAGTGAGTAGAAATTATGTAAGGAGTGTATGTGGGAAGAAAAAAGCCAAAGACAAGCCTTGAGTTTGTTCTAAAGGATCCACCAAAGTCTGTGGTGACGCCCTTCCTTGTGGCTGACCTTGCACTTTTACTTATGTTTGTGTGTCATATTCCGCTGTTTTTTATGGGAGAGCTTCCACCAAACGATATTCTTCCTGCAGTGTTAGGTCTTCTTGGCAGCATACTGGCAGGCGCTTTGATTTTGTTCTGGGTTATTCGCATCAATAAACGAGATCTCAGATCGTTAGGTCTTAGGGCAAGTGCGTGGCCAGGATTTATGCGCGGTGTAACTTTTGGCTTCTTGATGGTACTTTTTACCTTTGGTGCCATTATGTTGATTGAGGGTTTTAACTTTAACTTCAATCCGTCATACAACATCTTTGTTGCTTTCTTTTTACTTTTTGCCACACTAATTGAATCTGCTGCAGAAGAGATTTTGTTTAGAGGTTACCTACAAACTGGTGTTGCAGCTAAGAGTCCTTTCCCTGTAGCGCTTGTGCTTCAAGCAGTGCTCTTTACCGCAACGTATGGACTAACGCCTAACATCTCTATTGCCGCAGCAATTTCAGTCTTTTTGATGGGCATTCTTTATGGCTTGGTGTTTTGGCTTACCGATAATCTGCTTATGACTATTGCTATGCACTTTATCTGGAACTTTGTAACTGGTCCTATTCTTGGCATTTCAGTCACCACCGCACTTCTTCCTACCACGCTCTTAACAGCGTATCCTGCAGCATCTGAGTTTATCTCGGGTGGCGCCTACGGTATTGAAGCAAGCGTTGTTACCATTTTTGTATGCCTTACTGCCTGCGCTATAGTAGGTTGGAAATGTTATAAGGCACAAGGCGAGAAGAACTAATGGCTTCAAACATACTTCAGTCAATTGAGACTCTTTCAGTAGAGCCGGGAACACCGCTTTTGCTCCATGCATGCTGTGGGCCATGCTCGCTTGAACCTTTAAAGCACCTGAGGGAAGAGGGTTTTGAGCCTACCATCTGTTGGACCAACCCTAATATTCAGCCTGTTGAAGAGCATGACAGGCGTCTTCAGACATTGCTTACGTGGGCCCAAGAAGAGGCTCATGTTGAGGTGATTGTGGCTGGAGATCCGCGAGAGCAATGGGAGCGAGCTGTGGCCCCTCAGGGATTTGAGCGAGACCGTCGCTGTCGTGCTTGTTACGCAATCCGCTTGGCAGAGAGTTGTCGTGTGGCGGCTGAGCGCGGGTTTGAATACGTTTCTACAACACTGGCTGTCTCGCCCTATCAGCTCTTTGATGCGTGCGAGGATGAGCTGGTGTCCATTGCGCATGCTCATGGACTAACGCCTGTATGGAGAGATTTCCGTCCGTATTACCCAGAGGCTACAAAAGAGTCTCGCGAGCTTGGTATGTATCGACAAAATTATTGCGGTTGCAGATATTCTGCGGCCGAGGCTCAGATAGAGCGTCATGAAGCTCGTGACGCAAGAAAGGCAGCACGTCATGCGAACTGACGATTTTGATTACAACCTTCCAGAAGAACGTATTGCACAAGCTCCTGCTGAGCCAAGGGACTCTTGTAGACTTTTGGTGCTGCATAGAGAAAATGGCTGCATAGAGCACAAGCACTTCACCGATATTGTGGAGTATCTTGAGCCGGGCGATTTGGTTGTAGTTAACCAGACGCGCGTTATGCCAGCTCGTCTTGTAGGTAAAAAGCAAAATACGGGCGGCGTATCAGAGACGCTGCTTTTAAAACGTCGAGAAGACATTGATGCTTTGGGTAGTGTATGGGAGTGTCTGGTAAATCCTGGTAAGCGTCTAAAGCCTGGCGCAGTAATTGAATACCGTGCAGGTGGATTGCATGCTCCAGATTCTGCTCCCGTTGTGCTAACAGGCACTATTGTGGACTTTGTTGACGACAACAGGGGAGGTCGCCTGGTGCGTTTTGAAGCACAGGGAGATCGCACTCTTGACGAGGCTATTCATGAGGCAGGTCACGTTCCACTGCCCCCGTATATTACGCAGTATGAGGGAGATCCAGAGAAGTATCAGACGGTCTATGCCATGCAGGACGAGCATTCTGCTGCAGCTCCTACCGCGGGTCTTCACTTTACTCCTGAGCTCATTGAAACCATCAAAGCAAAGGGTGTCCAGTGGGCATCTGTTGAGCTTGAGGTTGGAATTGATACCTTTAGGTTGGTAACGGAAGATGACCCTACCAAACACGTCATTCATACTGAGCGCTACCACGTAGCTCCAGAAGTTGTAGACGCAGTAAAGGCTACTAAAGCCGCTGGTCATAAAGTTATTGCCATTGGTACTACCAGTGTTCGTTCGCTTGAAAGCGCTTGGGATAATCAGATTCCTGCAGATGAGCCTCCTGTTGTGGCTCGTCGCTTTGAGGAGGCAGAAGACTCGGCTGCGCTGACTCATAAAGGCGATATGGTTGCCCGAGAAAACGCAACCACCAATCTCTATTTGATGCCAGGCTCTACGTTCCACGTGGTAGACGCCATGGTGACCAACTTCCACGTTCCTCGTTCAACTTTGATGATGCTGGTTTCTGCGTTTGCAACGCGCGAGCAGATTATGGACGCTTATCAAAGTGCCATTGACGAGAAGTACCGCTTCTTGTCATTTGGTGATGCCATGATCATCCTGTAAGTTATGGTCTTTGGTTTGTGATTCACACTTGAGCTTCACTAAAAAAGTCTAACTTTTGGGGGTCACATCAAAGAGGCGTCTTTTTTTGTACCAGTGGAAAGTTGGCTTATGGCCTGTTGAATATCAGCCATACAAAGAGCGCAAGAATTACTATCATGCCAATAACCACGGCGATAAAACCAATGCGCTGACCACGAGTTGTCTCTCGAAGGATTTTCTCGCCAGTAATAAGCTCTTTAAGGGTGAGCTGCTTGGTATTGATGTTAATTACCTGTTCGTCAACAGACTTTCTGAGCTGCTCAGTAATCTCTGGTGTTGCATGAATTTCTTTAGCGTCATCAATGACTGACTGTGCTTCATCATGTTTATCTGCCGCCTCGTTAAAGAGCTCCTTGGCTGTCTTAATTTTCTCTTCAAGATCCTCTATATCTTTGCTCAGAATCCTCTGACGAGCATTAGCCTCAGCTACTACGGCGTCGTATTCTTGCTGTTTCTGCTCATAATCTTTGCGAGCCGCATCAATAGAAGACTCTGAGGACTCCAACGATTTGCCCTGGGTCCAGTAATGCGTTTGTGCCATCTCAAGTGAAGACTGGAAAGAGTTCTGTAGTTCCTCAACTTGCTTTTGGGCCTGCTCTGCACGAGCAAGCTCTGACTTAAGGTCTTCCTCAATACGAACAATTGCATCGTGGTTAGCAGCAGGATCTGTCTTAAGACCAGCAAGCTCTTCTCTCAGAGAAAGCTGTCTTGCCTGGGAGTTTTCCAGTGCTTTATTTGCAGACGCTACAGCAGCATCGCGTTTCTCGGTAACTTCTTTAAGCTGAGCCTCGGCGTTTTTAACACCACGCTGTGCCTCAGAGATTGTTTTTGAAATATCATCTAGCCTGCCTTTTGCTGTAGCAGCAACTTCTTTGTAAGGCTTAATCTTTGCTTCGTCGTCAACTTTTTGCTGCTCAAGCTTCTGAATAAGCTGGTTTTTCTTAACCGTGAGAAGATCCACTTGCGTTGATTGATCACTCATGACCTGAGCGGTCTCTGCAAAAATTTTCTCTTGCTCAGCAATTATTTGATCAAACGAACTCTGCACGTAGTCTCTGTGCTCTAAGTCTTGCTTGTCTTTAGCAAGGTGTTCTTCCAGTCGCTTAAGCTCTTGCTTTGCAGAATTTGTCTCTTTAGCGGCGTTGTGGACTTCTTTGGTAGCCTGAAAACCTTCTGCAACAGCGGTTGTGGCACTTTCAAACGCGCTGCTAACGCCTTTTGCTACAACCTGAGTAGTGTCTTTGGCAATCTTTTGAATGTCCTGGGACTTGCTGACTTCAGGTGTGTTTTCAGACTTATTCTGTTCATCAGAAGTTGCTGCTTGAGTATCTATTGTGTCCAAATCCTCGGTTTTAGAGTTTTGGAAATCGTTTTCAGCCATGGTGAACCTCCTATAAGAGTTCTGACTTATTATTTTTACCCTGTTTTTGGGGAATTCATAGTCTAATTTGGTTCTTTCTGGAAATAAGATTGGATATAATACGTTATGTTTTGTTACGATAGTAACGATTAATCGAGAATAACTCTCGAGTAGATTTGGTTTCCGGAAGGGGAGTCCACTTATGGTTTCAAAGCAGACTACTATTATCAATGCAACTGGTCTTCACGCTCGTCCAGCATCCGTCTTTGTTTCTGAGGCAAAGAAGTTTGAGAGCAACGTCACCATCAAGAATGTTGACAAGGACTCCGCACCAGTTAACGCTAAGTCCATCATGATGATTCTTGCTGCTGGTCTTGGCACTGGCACCAAGATTGAGATTGCATGTGACGGCGCTGATGAGCAGGCAGCTCTTGACGCTCTCATTGCTCTCGTTGACAACGGCTTCGGCGAGTAAGCTAACGGCTTACATAATGTGCACGTCAAGCCCGGCTTTGCCGGGCTTTTTTCAAAGAGAGGTTAGTATGACATTTGTTGCAACATGGCTTGTAACTACTGTTGCTACGTTGGTGGCCTGTACCTTAATCCCAGGTCTAACTATTGTGGGAGGCTCGTGGGCAGGTCCTATTCTGTTCTCGTTAGTACTCGCAGCAGTCAATACGGGCATTAAGCCTGTTGTTAAGCTACTCTCATTGCCTATTAATGTGCTGACCCTAGGTATTTTCTCGCTCTTTATTAATGCTTTTATGCTTGAGCTGGCAAGCTTCATTTCAAGAAACTTACTACACGCAGGCGTTGCTATTGATTCTTTAGGCACCGCTATCCTGGGATCAATAGTTATCTCAATTGTCTCTTCAATTGTGATTAGCCTTACTGGTCTGAAGAAGGAGAACCTTTCCTAAGTTCCTTTTGGGCTTTATCAAGCTTGGCAAAACTTTCCGAGATAGCAGAGGTAATCTGAGAGATCTGCGATGACTCGGTAATGTTTTCAATTAAAGATGTTGCGGATGCATTGACAAGCGAACTAAGGAGGTCAAAGAAGACCTCTTTGGTTTGCTTTTCTGTTTTAGTGAGCGCTGCAACAACAGGTTGTAAGTTTGCAGGTGAGCTAATAATGTCACTGAAATAGACTGCTCCGCCTGCCGAGAGGGCGTCAAAGAGCTCATTGGTAAAGTGCTCACGATCAGAGAGCGGAAGTTCTTTATACCAGTTGCTAAATGCTTCGTTAATCTTTTTGCATTCAGGCTGGAAGTCATCAGCAAACTCAAAGGTATTGCGCATGACCTGCCATAAGACACCATCATGTGCCATCATGCCTGTCTCAGAGCTTTTTACGATGAGCTTTGGT
>CALBBS010000286.1 GCA_937926845.1 uncultured Atopobium sp.
CCGTTGAACTTAGGCAGGTCAGAGAAGGTGTACTCCCAGTTATCTGCAGCAGTGACTGTCTTGTGCTGAACCTCAACACCATCCGCAAGAAGCCTGACAACAATAGAAGCTGGGCGCTTACCGTCGTTGTTGTTGGAGTCGTCCCAGAGCTTCTTGCCAGAGACGGAGACCTTCTCCTGCTGCAGCTGGTTGGTAACGCTCAGTGCAACGGAATCATTTGGAGAATTCTCATCTGCCTGACCAGAAGTAGCAGTCACCTTGTACTTCTTGCCATTGTAAGTGACCATGCCATTAGCGTCTGTGCCTACCTCTTCAAGAGTGTAGACAATAGGAGTCTTTGTGCTGGTACCGTCGTTGTGAGTTTCAACGGTGTACTTACGAAGGTGTGTGAACGAAGCAGTCCAGTTGTTGGCTGCGGTAAGGTCAAGCGTCTTACCAGTATCAACACCGTTTGCAAGAAGCTTTACGGTAATGGAGGTAGCATCTGGCTGAGCAATTGCGTTGCCGTCAGCGTCAAGCCACTTCTTCTCTACCTTGACATCCATGATGTCAACAAGCTGGTTTGCGACCTTCTCGGTACGGCGCATAGCTGCTTCGTTGTTGTAGATAACGCTCATGTCGTTGTATGCAAGAGCCTCGGAGAGGTTTGGATCATACAGCGGTGCCTTCATGGTAAGAACCGCAGACAGAACGGTGTATGGAGGCAGAATAGTGCCATCCTTACCAACAATCTTGATTGCCGTTACCTTGGTGTAGTCAGCTGGAGTCTTAGTCCATTCTGGGCTGTTAATCTCGTTGATATCGTTCTGAGCTGGGTGCTCATCAGTACGATAGTAAATATCGTACTGGGAGCTGACGTCAGTTGAACCAATCTTCAGATCAATAGGACCTTGAAGTGTGTTGCTGAAAGCAGAGTTTCTGCCGTCGCCCACATATGGCAACACGTCGTACATAAGAATCTTATTCATTGGCGTGTTGTAGTAGTTACGGATGCTCAGACGATACTGGAACAATCCGCTGGTATCAGTGACACCGCCAAAGTCAGTCATGATAGTAGCCGAGGTAAATGCCCTACCGTAGAATGCACCGCCGCCAGCAATGTTTGGCTCAAGGCTACGGATGTGCTTGTCGGACTGGATACTCTCAACGTTGTTGCCAAGAACCTTTGCAGTTGCCTTCAGAATAGTCTCGTCAGTGACACCATTCATATTGATGTCAAGATCATCCTTAACAAAGTTACTGGCGTTGTACATACCAGAGAAGTCATCTGGAGTTCCGTGAGTCCAGTTTGTGGCATAGAAGTAGACGTCATTGTTGTTATTCAGAACGTCATTCTCGGCCTTAGAAGGAATGATGTCATCGTTGATTACCAGGTTCCTGATCTCATAACCCATGCTTCCATACTGATACACGTATCCGGATGGAAGGGTAATCTTGATTGCATTGCGACCGGTCTCGTTGTAGTTCCTGATGTACTCAACCTTCTCAGGCTGCAGTGAGTCAGCAATTGGTGAAACCGAGGTGTTCTCGTCATAAGAAACGCCGGCAGGGAGAAGATCGACGAAGGTTGGATTCTTCAGGTAACGAGCAGGCGAAAGCTCTGTCAGCGCAAAGCCTACGCGAGCACTAAAGCGCTCGTTGGGCATACCAACGCGCTGGTACCAAGAGGACTTGGACAGCCAGACCTTCTCGCTAAATGGAGTAAAGCGAGTATCCCAATTTGCGGAGAAGTTCATTGGAGTCTTGGTACCGTCGGCATTAACTTTGTTGGCGTTGACCTTGATGATGTTGGTAATAGGTCTGTCGCTGTAAACCTCGCCAAATGGATTCATGAACATCATCTGAATGTTGAAATCAATGTTACTGGTTGGCTGCAGGGTTACGTTCTTGAAGTAAATACCAATCTTCCTGTACTGAGGAGACACAGCGGAAGCATTGGATGGATCAAGCGTACCCTGGTTGATCTGGTCCAGATAAGACTGCAGCTGCTGCTGGCTAGCCGAGTTCATGTCAGCGCGATAAAGCCAGTTTGCTCCATTTTTCTTAGTAGGAATGATGTCGTAGCTTCCGTCAGCCTTGTAGCCGCGGACCTCAATCTGGTCCATGTTGAGTCCAATACGCTGTCCAACTGCAACAAGATTACCAGTCAGCGCAGTCATAAAGAGGCGATTGTCGGTATTGGCAACATCCTCGATGAACTCGATGTCGGTGAGTGGGGTGTCCAGCTTGTTGACCAACTTGATGGTGTAATCAAGCTTCTTAACAGCAAGACCGTTCTTGTCGTACTGGATGGTAACGGGACCACGCTTACTGAGCATGCCGTTGCCGCTGAAATCATTACCAGCAAGGCGGAACTGCTTGGTATCGTCGTCAAAGTTGTGCTCGTTGCCTGGGACCTGGCCAACTGTCTCTTCAGCGGCACTTGGGTTATAAGGAATGCCCTGAAGAGTAGCTGTGTTGTTAAAGATTACACGGTTAGTTCCATTAAGGTAACGAGCTCCTGGGAAGGAAAGCTTGAGCTGGGAATACGCAGGAAGGTTATCTCTGATGTAGTCGTTGAGAATGGTGGTTCCTGCAGGAATATCAAACTTGAGGGTTACGGTACGTCCATCTGGGCCGAGTGTCCAGTTAGGGTTCTTAGCTGGGTCAAAGTGAGCGGTAACGGTCTGACCTGCTGCATTTACGTATGTAGGAAGGGTATCGGTGATGATGATGGAGCGATAAGCGCGATAGTACTGGTAAAGCCTAAAGCTGAAGATAACGTCTGCGGTTTTATCGTTGGAAAGAGCGGACGAATCACCTGGGGCGTTAATGCCACCATACAGGAGCTGGTCGTTGGTCTCTTCACCTGCAACCTGCTTCATAAGCCAAGGCTTGTCGTAGGTGATGGAGTATGTCTGATCAGGCATGTTAGCAAGCTCGGTGCCGTCTGCATTGTACACACGAACAACTGGTTTGAGCTGGAAATCTGCTGGGGTAACCATGTCTCTGAAGCTCATAACGTAAGGGAGCTCCAGCTTAACGGTGGTATCGATAGTATTGAGGTACAGGCGCTTAATGGTCCTGCCATCAGGGGTAACGATGGTCTCCTCGCGCTTGATAATAGGCTGTGTAGCTGCTGCTGGAGTAGCAAAGTTATCAAGGTAGGTATCAGGAGTAATGTTGTTGGTGTTGTTAACGTCCGTAGCGGACTGCTTGGTGTTTACCTCAATCTCCAGGTAAAGACCGTCGATTGGCTTATGAAGGCCAGTTGCGTCAATCTCGATACCTGTAGAGATGTTTGCATTGCCCTTAACGGTTGTGGGTGAAGTGGGTTTAAGGTTAACAGTAAGTTCTCCGTCAGCGCCAAAATCAATGTTTTGTGTTAACGGATATGTCATTGCCTTTGCAACAGTGCTTGTACCCAAAATAATGATACCGGTGAGCATCATTATTGCTGCAAACATAGTTGCAAACGACTTCTTAAAGTTGCTCATATCAACCCCATCTTTCCTATCGAACGTACCCCTGGAGATATATAAAGCTCCACTAAACATACTAATGGTTTTTGACAAAATATTTAAAGAAATATCGTGTTCAAATAAAGTTTTTTATCTCAATCTTGGACAAAGGCTTTGAAAACTGACTAAATTGCGCACAATTAATGCTACAAAGTGCGTAGATTTAACTTCATTACTCCTGGCGAGAAAAAACGTGCACACCAAGCCTTTCTTTTTTCCATTTCTTTCTTACTCCTTCAAAAAAATTGGCTGGCGTATACGCGTCAGCCAAGAATAATTCTTCGGTCAGTACTTTCTGCTAAAAATGATACTGGAATGAGTACATATCAACAATAAACAGACATCCCTATGAATAAAAAATCAAATTAACTCCATAGTTTTCTTCACTTTTAGAGCTGAGAGCGGTCTTCACTTTTGGGGCTGGGAGCGGTCTTCAGCGAGCTGCCAAAACTGTAGGGTTTCTCGACAAAATGTTGCGGATACAACAAATGAGCGTAACAAACAAACGTAAAATAGAGTTACTGCTAAGCAATCTGCAGATAAATTAAACAAACTGCTGCTAGACACTATAGGAGAGTCGTGCCAGAACGAGCCTACATTTCCAGATCAACTCACCTGATGGGCGCGACTATCACCATTTCTTTATTGCCTCCCTCCAATGATTCGCAGGAAGAGCTCACCACACAGCAACCACAAAGCTCGAAGGCGGACTGCCTCGCAGAACAGCTACTTGATAACGTCTTTGAACTCCTTAACATCTATAACCAGCGATTTAGCGCAAATGACGCCAATTCCGAGCTTATGCAGGTCAATCATGCAGCAGGCAAACATCCTATTCCAGTTCACCCTGAGTTGTTTGAGCTTATTCAAATTGGAAAAGAACAAAGCCTTCTACCTGCAAGTCATTTAAACATTGCGCTTGGCCCCTTGGTACAAACCTGGCGAATCGGCTTTGCTGACGCCCGCATTCCAAATAACGCCGAGGTCGCACACGCGCTGTCGCTTACTGATCCACAACTCATTGAATTAGATCCTCTGAGCTGCACCGTGTTTCTCGCCAAAGAGGGCATGAAGCTGGATCTGGGATGCCTGGCAAAAGGCTACATCGCCGACA
>CALBBS010000287.1 GCA_937926845.1 uncultured Atopobium sp.
GCAATTGAGCCGCGTTTGAGTTGGAGCCGCAGCTTAGCTGCCCTTCTCGTCAAATTTTTGTGAAGAGAAAGAAATTGTGCACTCAACCTTGACTTGGATAGTTTTTTGCTGCACAATATCCAACGCAAGACAGACGTCTTGTAGTTGCACGTTCGCTGCCAAAGACAGCCGGCGCCTTGAATCCAAGGCTTAATGGGAATTCCCGCCTGCCGAGGTGGTCTTGAGATTAGTACATCCAGACCCCGCTTTGGTTGCCAAAGTGGGGTCTTTTCATGTGAGGGCCGCACCTATTGGCGCTCGTGTCTGAGACATGATAAAGGAGGTGTACTACATGCCAGCTCAGTCTAAACGTGATTTGCTCGAGAAGGTTTCCGCTTCTCTCGACAACTCCAAGGGCCTGTTTGTTATCGACTATCGTGGTCTCTCCGTAAAGGAGACTCAGGAGCTTCGCCGCGCACTTACCGCAGCAGGCGCTCACATGAAGGTCTATAAGAACAACATCGTCAAGATTGCTCTTAAGAACGCTGGTATGCCAGAGATTGACGAGATGCTCGCCGGTACCTGCGCATACGTTTTCTATGAGAATGATCCTGTCGAGGCCGCTAAGGTCATCAAGGATCAGGCCAAGAAGCTCAAGAAACTTGAGTTCATTGGTGGTATCGCTGATGGTCAGGCACTTACCGCTGACGAGGCAAAGGCTTACGCAGATCTTCCTTCTCGCGAGGAGCTCATTGCAAAGCTTGTCTTCGTTGTTGCAAGCCCACTTACCGGTATTGCACAGGTTTGCGCTGGTCCAGCTCGTGGACTCGCAACCGCTCTTTCTGCAGTCGCAGATCAGAAGAACGCTGCATAAGCAACGTTTTGTTGTACCCGCGCATTGGCGCAAACCGCGTGAGAGTGTAAACGCACTTAAACGCACACATACAAGCCGGGCTTTTGCCCAGATGCAGTACAAAGGCTGCATCGTTTAAAAAGGAGAATTGACATGGCTGTCACTAAAGATGAGATCATTGAGGCCCTTAAAGAGATGCCAGCACTCGAGCTTTCTGAGCTCGTTCACGAGCTTGAGGACGTCTTCGGCGTTTCCGCTGCTGCTGTTGCAGTTGCGGGTCCTGCTGGTGCTGGTGTTGCTGCCGCTGAAGAAAAAACTGAATTTGACGTAGTATTGGCTTCTGCCGGTGACCAAAAAGTTGGCGTGATTAAAGTAGTTCGCGCAATTAC